>NZ_JAGQBM010000006.1:0-85883 GCF_024345635.1 Cyanobium sp. Lug-B | reverse complement strand
CGTACCCCCCCCCCCCTTCGGCCCCCGCCTCGCCCCGCCAGGGGCGCTCGCGGGGCTCCGGCGGGGGTGCCCAGCCCGCCGGTGCCGCCGGCGCCGCTCCCGCCTCCAGATGGCCGTGGCGATCGATCCGCTCCGGCGCCGCCACGGCCGCAAGCTGCCGCTCGCGCCAGCGGGGGTGGTGCCAGGGGGTGTCCCACAGCGGCACCACGGCCGCCGGGGCCAGCGGATCGCTGATCAGGGCCTCCTGCAGCCGGTGCACCGGCAGGCCGGCGGGATCGATCCCGTCACGCACACACAGGGCGGCGGCCATCCCGGCGGCCTGGCCGATGTTGAGCACCAGGGGCTGCAGCCGCGTGGCCCCGTTCGCCATGTGGCTGACGCCGAAGCCCTTGTCGGCCGCCAGCAGGTTGGTCACCCCCTCACTGACAAGGGCGCCGTAGGGGATGGTGAACGGGGTGCCGCTCCAGCGGCCCCCCCAGCGGCAGCTCTTGGGGGCCAGGGGCCAGTCGCCGCCGGGGTAGTGGTGGTCGTTGGCGTAGTTGCCCACGGCGATGCTGCTCAGGGACCCATCGTCGGCCCGGCTGAGGGGGGCGATGCAGGCGCCCTCCCCCCGGGGCAGCAGGTGCTGCTCCAGCACCAGCTCCCGGGCCACCAGCCGGCGGCCCTCACGCCAGTAAGGCATCAACGCCAGCGATCCGGCGCCGCTGAGCCGGCCGGTGCTGGCCTCGTCGGGGGTGGGGAACACCGCCGCCGGCCCCAGCCAGCCGCCGCTGGCCTGGCGCAGGGCGGCCGCAAAGGTCTCGCTGTGGTCGCGCATGGCCGCCAGCAGCTCGCGCTCGGCCGCCTCGGCGGCGTCGCCGCCGCCGACCCGCTCGGGGAAGGCCCGCTCCAGGCCCTGGTGCCAGTCGTTGCCGTGCAGGGGCCAGTTCAGCATCACCAGGCCCCCGGGCAGACGCCCGTAGGTGAGGGTCCGCTCCAGGCCGAAGGCGTCGGTGGCCGCCGCGAAAGGCTCCGGCAGGGGAGGGGGGCTGCGGCGCCAGGCCTCGGCCTCGGGGGCCGCCGTCCCCCCACGCTCGTCCAGCTGGCCCAGGCACACCCAGGTGGGTGACTGCACCGGCTGCCGTTGGAAGAAGGGGTCGTTCCCGAGGCGCTCGGCCGTGGGGGCGCTGGGTTCCTGCCACTGCTCCCTCGCCTCCCAGCCGAAGCGGAAGGGGGCCCAGGCCAGGGGGTAGAGCTCGCCCCGGTCGCTGCCGTCGATCACCACCGTCGGCAGCAGGCGCCGCTGGACGCCCCTGTACTCCACCGTCACGGCGCTGATGCGATCGCCGTCGCGCTCCACCGCCTCCAGCCGCACGCCGGACCACCAGTCCAGCCGTTCCTCGGCGGCCACCCAGCGGCGCAGGATCCGCTCGGCGCTGGCGGGGCGGTAGCCGAAGCAGCTCACCCAGTTCTGATCCAGACCCTCCGGCTCGATCCACTGGAGAGCCCGCAGCAGGGCCCCCCACAGGCCGCTCTGCCAGGGGCTCAGCTCGTTGCCGTCCGGGGCGCACACCCCGGCCGCACTCACCATGCCGCCCAGCCAGGGCCCGGGGGTGAGCAGCAGGGTGTCGGCGCCGGAGCGGGCGGCCTGCAGGGCGGCGGCCACACCACCACTGCCGCCGCCCCACACGAGCACGTCCGCCCTGCGATCAAAGCCCGTGCGCATCGGGGGGAAGGGGCCGGGGTCAGGGGGCCAGCATCCCATCCCGGGGCCATGGGTAGGATCCGGGCCCCGGGCCTGGGCCCACGGGCGTCAAGGGGGTGCGTCACGGGACCCCCTCCTGCCGCCGGCGGACCCGGCCGACGTCGCCTGCCGATGACCTATACCCTCACCACCCCCCTCTATTACGTCAACGACCGTGCCCACCTGGGCAGCACCTACACCACCCTTGCCTGCGACACCATCGCCCGCTTCCGGCGGCTGCAGGGCGAGCGGGTCACCTTCATCACCGGCTGCGACGAACACGGGCTGAAGATCCAGCGCTCGGCCGAGGCGGCCGGCCTCACCCCCCAGGCCCACTGCGACGCCATCAGCGGCGAGTACCGCGACCTGTGGCGCCGCTGGGGCATCAGCAACGACCGCTTCATCCGCACCACCGATCCCCGCCACCGGGCGATCGTGGAGCAGTTCTTCGCCCGGGTCGAGGCCAACGGCGATGTGGTGGAGGGGCGCCAGCAGGGCTGGTATTGCGTGGCCTGCGAGGAGTTCAAGGAGGAAGCGCCTTCGGCGCAGGAGCCCCACTGCCCCATCCACCTGCGCCCCCTGGAATGGCGCGACGAACTCAACCTCTTCTTCCGCCTCTCCCGCTACCAGGAACCGATCGAGCGGCTGGTGGCCAGCGACGGCTTCATCGCGCCGCGCTCCCGGCGCCGGGAGGTGGAGAACTTCGTGGCCGGCGGCCTGCGGGACTTCTCCATCTCCCGCCTCGACCTGCCCTGGGGCATCCCCGTGCCCGGCTACGAGGGCCACACCTTCTATGTGTGGTTCGACGCCCTGCTGGGGTATCTCTCGGCCCTGCTGGAACCGGACGACGCCAACGATCTCGCCCTGCTGGCCGAGCGCGGCTGGCCCGCCCAGCTGCACGTGATCGGCAAGGACATCCTGCGTTTCCATGCCGTCTACTGGCCGGCCATGCTGCTCTCGGCCGGGCTGCCCCTGCCGGAGAAGGTCTTCGGCCACGGCTTCCTCACCCGGGAGGGCCAGAAGATGGGCAAGTCCCTGGGCAATGTGCTCGATCCCAATGGGCTGCTGGAGCGCTGCGGTGCCGATGCGGTGCGCTGGTACCTGCTGCGGGACATTCCCTTCGGCGATGACGGCGATTTCCAGCAGCAGCGCTTCAGCGATCTGGTCAACAACGACCTGGCCAACACGATCGGCAACCTGCTCAACCGCACCTCGTCGATGGCGCGCCGCTGGTTCGACGGGGCCGTGCCGCCGGCCGGGGCCGCCGCCGCCGCCGACCATCCCCTCGCCCTGCGCTGCCTGGCCTGCGCCGAGACCGTCGACGGTGCCCTTGAGGCGCTGGATTTCCGCACCGCGGCCGCCGCGATCCTGGAGCTGGCGGAAGCCGCCAACGGCTTCCTCAACGACCGTGCCCCCTGGAAAGCGATCAAGGCGGAGGAGGGGCGCTCCGGCGTGGCCGAGGACCTCTATGCCGTGCTGGAGACGAGTCGCTGGGTGGCCGTGCTGCTGGCCCCCCTGCTGCCGGATCTCTCGGCGCGGATGCTCGACCAGCTGGCCCAGCCGGCCCTGCTGGCCGACAGCGGCTGGACGGCGGCCCGACACTGGGGGAAGCTGGCCAGTGACCTGGCCCTGCCCGAACCGACCCCGGTGATGCATCGACTGGAACTGGATTCCCCCCTTTGACGCTTCCTCTCCCTGCGCGACGCTGGCGCCTGTCGGCCCTGCTGGTGCTGCTGCTCACGGGCTGCGGCCGCGGCGATGTCGCCCGCGAGACGGCGCCCACCCCCTTCGTGTTCCGTTCCCTGGATCTGCGCCAGCAGGACGTGTTCGGCCGGCCCAACTGGGAACTGACCAGCCCCGAGGCCCGCTACGACCTGCGCCGCCGTGTCGCCCGGGCCCTGCAGCCCCGCGGTGTGATCTACAGCGACGGAAAGCCGGCCTATCGGGTGGAGGCCTCCACCGGAACGGTGATCAACGACGGCGCCGTGATCCTGCTGGAGGGGCGGATCCGGCTGCAGCGGCTCGGCAAGGAGCCGGTGATGATCCAGGGCTCCCGGGTGCGCTGGCTCCCCTCCCGCAACCTGATGGAAATCGACCGCCATCCGGAAGGCTTCGACCCCCACACCCGACTCTCCGCAGAGCGGGCCACCTTCCGCCTGGATAAGGACACCCTGGAGCTGCAGGGCAAGCCCCAGCTGCAGCGCTGGGCCCAGGCCTTCGATCCCTTCCGGGCCAACCCCGTCGGTGCCCCCCAGATCCTGCTGACCGTGTCCTCGGTGCTCTGGCAACCCGGCAGCGGTGCCCTCACCGCCCGCGGGCCGGTGCTGGGGGAACGGCGGCCGCCGGGCTCGGCCGCCACCCGCCCGCTCCAGACCCTTACGGCCACCTCCCTGATCGGCAACACCCGGACCCAGCTGTTCAACCTGGGGCCGCCCGTGCTGTTCAGCGACCCGGCGGTGGCCGGCGGCGCCAGCGCCCGGGGCAAGGCCCTGCAGGTGGATGCCGGCCAGCATCTGGTGCGCATCCCCTCGGGCTGCTTCCTCCAGCAGGACGGCGCCAGCCTCGAGGCCCGCAGCTGCTCCTGGAACTGGGAGACCCAGGCAGTCACCGCCGATGGCTCGGTGCTGCTGCAACGGCCGGCCAGCCGCCAGCTCACCCGCGGCAGTGTGCTGCGGGGCCGGCTGGGGGACAAGGGGGCCGTGGTGGTCACCAACCCCGGTGGCCGGGTGTTCAGCCAGTTCCAGGTGCCGCCGTCGACGACACCTCCGCGGCCGGTGGCGCCGCGCCCGAAACCCGAGCCAATTCGCCTGTGAGCCTGCGGGCCCAGCCCTCGACCCACGCCAGATCGCTGCGGCTGAAGCAGCGAGGCGACCAGCCGCCCAGGACCAGCACCCCCTCCTGACCCAGCGGCTGAACCAGCACCGCCGGCAGGCCCGCGGGCAGGCTGCCGAATTCGTCCCGGCCGGGGTAGAGCTTCAGATCCACCAGGGAGATGGCCTTGCCACTGGCCATGCTGCGGGCACAGATCGCTCCGGGCCGGAAGTCGCCGCGGCCCAGCACACCCCGCTCCAGCAGGATCTGGCCGCGCCAGTGGAGCAGCACCACCGCCGCCGGGGTGGCCGTCAGCAGCATGGTGCTGCCCCAGCCCAGCTCCTCGGCCAGGGACCCCTCCAGATCCGGCGTCAGCCGCAGCCCCTCCGGGCCCTCCAGCGGCACCCGCTCCGGTGCCACCGGCTCCACCCGCTGCCACAGCAGGGCCACCAGCAGCAGCAGCACGGCCAGGATGCTGGCCAGCACCGAGGCCCGCTCCAGCGGAGGCTCCAGGCTGGGGGCGGTCATCTGGTTGAGCACGGCCAGGGCCAGGCCCGTGGCGCCGCAGGCCAGGACGACACGGGCCGGGGCGGACATCGTCATCGTGGTGTCCGGCAGCGAAGCTGCTTTCAGGATGCCGGAACGGGGTCGCAACGGCAGACTGGTGGCGTCTCGCACGATGGCCTTGGCTTCAGTGATGCCTCCGGTGGCGGCAGCGCCCCCCGGCCCCACCGGCCGGTCCGGGCTGCTCCGGTCCCTGCTCTCCCTGGTGCTGGCCCTCGGCCTGGTGCTGGCGGCGCCGGTCGCCGCCGCCTGGGCCCTCTCGGCCTCTGACCTGCCCGCCCGACCCCCGGCCGAGCATGTGCTCGACGGCGCCGACGTGCTCAGCCGGGCGGGCAAGGCCGAGATCGAGCGCCAGCTGCAGGCCTTCAGTGCCGAACGGGTCGACGCCCGCCTGGTCACCCTCACCCGGCTCGACTACGGCCTCGACCTCTCCACCCTGGCCGCCCAGCTGGTGGAGCGCTGGTCGGCCGATCCCCCCGCCGGCAGCAGCCCCGATCCCCTGCTGCTGCTGCTGATCGACACCCAGACCCGCTCCACGGCGATCGTCGCCCAGGCCCCCCTCGACCGCCAGCTCCCCGACGAGCTGCTGGAGAGCACCGCCGCCACCACCATGGCCCATCCGCTGCGCAGCGGTGACCGTTACCGCCAGGCCGCCGTCGACGCCCTCCAGCGCCTCGCCACCGTCCTGCAGGGTGGCGAGGATCCCGGGGACCCCGTCGTCGAGGAGGCCGCCGCGGTCGTCAGCAACATCCCCACCCGGGAGGAGACCTCCAGCAGCAATGCCTTCACCTGGGTGATCGTGCTGCTGGTGGTGGGCACCGTGGTGCCGATGCTCACCTGGTGGGTCTTCTCCCGCTGATTCCCCCGCGACCCGCCTCCCCATGGGACTGACGAACTGGATGGGTACCTTCGGGCGGGCCCGCTCCCTCGACCTGAGCTCCGATCTCGAGCGCGGCTACGAAGCCGCCCTGCTGATCCAGAGCATCGAGATGGAGCACTACAACGACCGTCCGGTGCGTCCCGAACTGGAGCTGAGCATCCCGCGGGCGATGCAGGCCCAGGTGCTGCGCCGCTTCCGGGCGGCCCTGCAGGTCTGCCGCCAGTCCAGGGACGTGCTGGCCCCCTACCGCCAGGAGCTCTCCGGCCAGGAACTGCGCCAGTACCAGCTGATCGACACCGTCACCGCCCGCTATGCGGTGGCCCGGGAGGAGCTTCCTGCCCTGAGCCGCACCCCGGAGATGCTGCCTCGGAGCCTGGTGAGTGTGGTCGACCAGGTGCGGCGCCAGCTGGACCCGGAGGCGGAGGCCAGCGTGGTGGCGGGCTTCCGCCGCCGCCGCGATTCCACCCTGGTGTCGCTGCGGATCCTGCTGCTGCTGGTGCTGGTGCCGGTGCTGGTGCAGCAGGTGAGCCGCACCTACGTGGTCTCGCCCCTGGTGGATCGCTTCGCCCCCGACAACACCTTCCTCACCTACCCGAAACCCCACCTGGAGGAGCGGGCCGTGGAGAAGCTGCGCGTGTACCAGGCGGAGATCGAATTCGATGCCCTGCTGTCCGGCAAGGCCCTGCCCAGCCGCGAGGAGCTGCAGTCGGAGCTGGCCAAGCGGGCTCAGGAGCTCAAGGAGGAGGCCGACCAGGAGAGCACCCACGCCATCAAGAACGTCCTGGCCGACGTCTGCGGCTTCATCGGCTTCGTGGTGGTGGCGATCCTCGGACGGCGCGACATCCAGGTGCTGCGCGGCTTCATCGACGAAATGGTGTACGGCCTGAGCGACAGCGCCAAGGCCTTCGCCATCATCCTGTTCACGGACATCTTCGTGGGCTTCCACAGTCCGGAGGGCTGGACGGTGCTGCTCGACGGTGTCGCCCACCATCTGGGACTGCCGGCCCAGGAGAACTTCGTCATGCTCTTCATCGCAACCTTCCCGGTGGTGCTGGCCACGATCTTCAAGTACTGGATCTTCCGTTACCTCAACCGCGTCTCGCCGTCCTCGGTGGCCACCCTGCGCAACATGAACGGTGGCGGCTGAGGTGGCGGCTGAGCCCCCCGCCGGGGTCCAGCGCCATCCCCGCCTGACGCTGGTCAGCGGACCCTCGAGGGGCGGCAAGAGCCGCTGGGCCGAGCATCTGGCGGGCGCCAGCGGTCTGGCGGTCATCTACCTGGCCACCGGGCCCTCCCTGCCCGACGACGCGGCCTGGCAGGAGCGGCTGCGGCGGCACCGCCTGCGGCGCCCGCCCGCCTGGGGCTGCCGGGAAGTGGGCGGTGCCCTGGCCGCCGCGGTGGCCCAGCTGCAGCCGGGCCAGCTGGGGCTGGTGGATTCACTCGGGACCTGGGTGGCCGCCCACCTGGATCTGGAGCCGCCGGACTGGGGGTTCCGCTGCGACGAGCTGCTCAGTGGCCTCGGCAGCTGCCGGGCGCCGCTGGTGGTGGTCTGTGAGGAGACGGGCTGGGGTGTGGTGCCGGCCACGGCGGCCGGATGCCGCTTCCGGGACCGGCTCGGGACGATCCAGCAGACCCTCATGGCCCGCAGCGAAGCGGCCTGGCTTGTCCTGCAGGGGCGTGCCATCGACCTGCTGGCCCTGAGCCAGCCCGTGCCCCCCGGCTTCTGATCGCGCCCCGGATGCCTCGCGTCGTCCTCTACCAGCCCCAGATCCCGCCGAACACCGGCAACGTGGCGCGCACCTGCGCCGCCACCGGCTGCGAGCTGCATCTGATCGAACCGCTGGGCTTCACGATCAGCGACCGGCACCTGCGCCGGGCCGGCCTGGATTACTGGCCCTGGGTGTCGCTGCACCGCCACGGGGACCTGGAGCGCTTCCAGGCGGAGCGGCGGGGCCGGGGCGGCCGCCTGGTGGCCCTCAGCAGCCAGGCGGAGACGGCCTACACCGACTTCCGCTTCCGTCCCGACGACTGGCTGCTGTTCGGCCGGGAGACGGACGGATTACCGAACGCCCTGCAGGCGTCCGCCGAGGCGCGCCTCACCATCCCCATGGCCTGCCGGGCGCGGGAGGGCCGGGGGGGTGTCCGCAGCCTGAATCTCTCGGTGTCCGTTGGCATCGTGCTGTTCGAGGCCCTGCGCCAGATCGGGCCCGCCGCAGGCAGCGACTCCTGAGACCGATGCGGGACGGTCTCGATGTCCAGACCGCGTTGTGCCTGAGGAACCTTGCCCCCTGTGGTTCATGGCGCTACTCTCTGCCGGACCCGCAGATGTTGGCTTCTCTGCTGGGTTTTGTCCGCTGGATGTGAAATGCATGAAGCCTTTCCGCTTGATTCTTCCCTTTCTCCTCTCCACACCGGCCGTCGTGCCGCTCGTGGCCGTTCTCGCTGACGATTCCCCCAGCACGGTGTCCACCGAGACCCTGCTGGCCTCCCTGCCTTCCGCCACCGACCGGGTCTGGATCAAGGTCCGCCGTCCGGTGTCCATCGAGGAGCTCTCCACGGCCCTCGACCTCGATGAGACCCGACTGGCCCGGCTGAACGACGTCGATGAAGACCACCGCTTCGGCAACGGTGACTGGCTGGTGGTGCCTTCCCGCGGCAAGGAGCGCCTCGGCCGCATCGCCTCCCTCGACGCCACTGTCCAGCGCCAGAGCCCGCCGGTCTCCACCCCTCCGCCGGTGGAGCGGGACGGGGTCGTCCGCTTCGGGGACACGGTCCTCAAGCTCGCCCAGCGCTACGGCCTGAGCGTGGCCGAGCTGATCCGCCTCAATCCGGGCCTGGAAACCGCCCGGCTCGTGGTGGGCAGCCAGGTGCGCCTGGCCCAGTCGGCCCCGGGCCGTTCCCGCATGCTGCTGGGCCTGAAGCCGTCCGTCAGCGGCGGCATCAGCTGGCCCGACACCCCGGAGTTCGGTGACCCGCAGCCGCCCCTCAATGGCGGCACCACGGCCCCCTCCACCGCCTGGATCTGGCCCACCCGCGGGGTGTTCACCTCCGGTTTCGGCTGGCGCTGGGGCCGGATGCACAAGGGCATCGATGTGGCCAACAACGTCGGCACGCCGATCATGGCCGCCCGGGAGGGCCAGGTGGTGTTCGCCGGCTGGCATGACGGTGGTTATGGCTTCCTGGTGGAAATCGCCCATCCCGACGGCAGCCGCAGCCTCTATGCCCACAACAGCCGCCTGCTGGTCACCAGGGGGGAGACGGTGGCGCAGGGTCAGGTGATCAGCCAGATGGGCAGCACCGGCCGCAGCACCGGCCCCCACCTCCACTTCGAGATCCATCCCCCCGGCCGCGGCGCGGTCAACCCCCTGCAGATGCTGCCCCCCCGGGCCTGACCCGGCCGGGGGCCGCACCGGTCATCGTCTAAAGTCACAACGATTGGCTCGGTAGCTCAGCTGGTTAGAGCGTGGGATTCATAACCCCAAGGTCGGGAGTTCAAGTCTCCCCCGAGCCACTTTCCTGGGTCATTGTTGATTGGCTCCAGTGATCCAGAATTGAGGCGAATGGCCTGCTGATTGGAGGCGTCACTGCGCTGCAACGGCGCCGAAATAGTGCCGCTGCAGCCATCCCGTTGCGGGATCGTCGTTGCCGCTGCTTCAGCGCATTTCGATGGCGTTGAGCCGTTCACGGAAGCTGCGGGCGTTGGCCGCCTCCTGGCTTTCCACACTCTCGACCCGCACCGGAACGGGAGCGATGACGGGCAACGCGGGGGCCGCGACAACGACGGGCTGGGAGCTGGGGAGCGAACGGCGGCTGCGGCCGTAACCACCGGACTGGGAACGGTTCTGGAGCGCGCGGGTGAGGCTCTTGCTGCGGTTGGCGGCGCCCACGGTTTCCCCGTCCTTGGGGCGGATCAGGGGGTTGCCCTTGAGTTCGGAGCGCAGCTGATTGATGAGCCGGAAATGGCCGGTGGTGTTGTATTTGCGCAGAACGGTCGGATCCCAACCCATGGCAGAGGCATCGTTTCTTTGCCAGTCATCGTAGGGGCCTGGCTTCTTCAGGCCAGCATGGGTGTCATCCCCCCCCGAGACGGTGCCCACCATGTCCAGCAGCGGCAGGCTCGTGGGGCTCGAAGCCCCCGACTTTCGCGCCACCGCCGTGGTGGATCAGGAGTTCCGGGAGCTGTCGCTGCGCGACTATCGCGGCAGGGATGTGGTGCTGTTCTTCTATCCCCTCAATTTCACCTTCGTCTGTCCCACGGAGATCACGGCCTTCAGTGATCGCCACGGGGAGTTCGCCCGCCTCGATGCCGCCCTCCTGGCCGTGTCCGTCGACAGTCCCTACAGCCATCTGGCCTGGGTGCAGACCGACCGCCGGAGCGGCGGGCTGGGGGACGTGGCCTACCCCCTGGTGTCGGATCTCAACAAGGAGATCGCCCGGGCCTACCACGTGCTCGACGAGGACGCCGGCACGGCCCTGCGCGGGCTGTTCCTGATCGATCCCGACGGCGTCATCCGCCACAGCACCGTCAACGACGTGGCCGTGGGCCGCAGTGTGGACGAAACCCTGCGGGTGCTGCAGGCCTTCCAGCTGGTGCGGCAGCAGCCGGGCCAGGTGTGTCCGGCCGACTGGACGCCCGGGGCCCGCACCCTGGCCCCCGATCCCCGCGGCAGCCGCGACTTCTTCGCGGCCCTGGACTGAGCTTCAGCCCAGCAGCGAGGCGAGCAACCGGCGCCCATCGAGGCCGCCGGTGACCGGATCACAGGCGCGCTCCGGATGGGGCATCAGGCCGAGCACGTTGCCCGCCGGGTTGCTCAGGCCGGCCACATGCCCCCGCGAGCCGTTCGGATTGGCGACGTAGCGCAGCACCACACAGCCCTGATCCTCGAGGCGCTCCAGTTGCCCCGGCTCCACCTGATAGCGCCCTTCGCCGTGGGCGATCGGCAGGCTGATCCGTTCGCCGGCGCCATAGGCGCCGAGCCAGCGGCAGGCCCCGGGCTGCACCTCCAGTTCACTGCTCTGGCAGAGGAAGTGCAGATCCCGGTTGCGGGTCAGGGCACCGGGCAGCAGGCCCATCTCGGTGAGCACCTGGAAGCCGTTGCAGATGCCGAGCACCGGGCCGCCACCCTCGGCGAAGGAGCGCACCGCCTCCAGCACCGGGGCGAAACGGGCGATGGCGCCGCAGCGCAGGTAGTCGCCGTAGCTGAAGCCCCCCGGCAGCACGACGGCCTCCAGACCGGCCAGGTCACGCTCCTCATGCCAGAGGAAGCGCACGGGGATGCCCAGACAGCCCTCCAGGGCCCAGGCCACGTCCCGGTCGCAGTTGGAGCCGGGAAACACAACGATGCCGACGGTCATCGGTCTGGCCCCCTCAACCGGCTTCGGCCAGATCCAGCGACCAGTCCTCGATCACCGGATTGGCGAGCAGGCGGTCGCTGAGCAGTTCGAGCCGGGCCTGGGCGGTGGCCCGGTCCGGGGCTTCCAGATCCAGTTCGATCGCCTTGCCGATCCGCAACCGCTTGACGCCTTCCACCCCGAGCCGGGCGGCGGCGGCCCGGGTGGCCTCCCCGGCGGGGTCCAGCACGGAGGGGCGCAGGGAGACCTGGACGCGGGCGTTGAAGAGCGGCACCGGGGGCACGGACGTTTGTTAAATCTTGGCAGCACGCCCCACCGACCCCCTCGGCACAGCACCAGCCTGGGGTTGGTTCTCCGCACCGCCGGCCGTGGTGCCTTCCCTGCGAAGGGTTCTGCTGGATCCGTTCGGACCTCGCGTGCTGGCCTGGCTCATGGGTCTGGCCGTGGCCGCCACGGCCCTGCAGGCCCATTCCCTGCCGGGGCTGGTCACCCTGCAGTGCCGCCTGGCGGACGGTCCGTGGCAGGACTGCCAGATGCAGGTCGAGGAGCTCGGCCTCCACTGGTTCCTGCTGGTGGGGGGGCAGCGGATCGAGTTCCGCCACGACGGCCGGGGCCGGGTGACGATGCTCAAACCCTCCGGCAGCTGGCAGCCGGTGAACAGCCGCTGGGTGGAGAACACCGACCTCTGCTGGGATGGGGTCTGCGCCAGGGGCGATATCCCCCTCGACTGAGCCGGTCTGGGCGGCAGGCACCGCCCGGGTCGCCGCCCGGCCCTCAGAGGCGATCGAGGGCCTGACGCAAGGGGCCGACGGCGCCGGCGGTGGCCAGCACCACCAGCTCCAGCCCGTCGGGGCCTTCGCCCTCGACGGAGTCGGCGTCAGGGGAGGCCCCCGCCCGCTCCTCGTACCAGCAGTCAAGGCGGCGGCCGACCCCCTGGATCTGCAGCGGCAGGCGCTTGCCCCCTTGGCGCAGCCGTCCCTTGAGCCGCACGACGGGGTGATCGATCAGCAGCCGCTGCAGCTGGGTTTCGAGGGCGGCCCGCCCCCACTGGCCGGCACGGCGCACGACGATCGACTCCATCGCCACGTGGGCATGGTCGTGGTGGTCATGGTCGTCGTGGCCATGGTCATGGTGGTGGTCGTGGTCGCCGGCCAGATCACGGCCGGGACCATCCAGCACCAGGGAGGGATCGAGGCGGCCCCGGGCCATCGGCAGCACGTCGGTGCCGGGGCGCAGATTGGCGCGCAGCGTCGCCGTCACCCGGGCGAGGGCCTCCGGTTCCAGCCGGTCGGCCCGGCTCACCAGCACCAGGTCGGCGGCTCCGAGCTGGTCGGCGAACAGATCCTCGATGGCGCTGATGTGGTCGAGGCTGGGGTCGGCCCGGCGCTGGGCCTCCACCGCGTCGGCATCCCCCACCACATGGCCGGCGGCCATCGCCTCCCCGTCGACCACCGTGACCACCCCGTGCACCCGGGTGCGGCTGCGGATCTCCGGCCAGCCGAAGGCAGCCACCAGGGGCTCGGGCAGGGCCAGGCCGCTGGTTTCCACCACGATGCCGTCGAGCCGGTCGGCCCGCTCCAGCAGGCGCTGCATGGTGGGCAGGAACTCATCCTGCACCGTGCAGCAGAGGCAGCCGTTGGCCAGCTCGACGAGCCGATCGCCCAGCTCCTCCTCAGGGCAGAAGCCGCAGGAGGCGATCAGATCGCCGTCGATGCCCACCTCGCCGAACTCATTGACCAGCACGGCCAGCCGCAGGCCGCTCTCCAGCAGCAGGTGACGCAACAGGGTGGTCTTGCCGGCCCCCAGAAATCCGGTCACCACCGTGACCGGCAGCCGTCGGGTGCTGGAGGCGGTCATCGGGGAGGGGGCAACGGGGACCCGAAACCTAGGGGAGGCGCCGCCGGCGCGGGTCAGCGGCAGCCGAGGCTCTCGCGCGTGTCGACGCCGGTGAGGGGATGGCTGCCGCTCGCCCGGGCGCAGAGGGCCTTCTGCTCCGGCAGATCGAGCACGGCGTCACTGAAGTCGGCCCCGTCGATGCGGGCATCCCGGAAGCGGCTCTGCATCAGCATGGCGTTGCGGAACTGGGCGCCCCGCAGGTCGGCCCCGTCGAAGCGGGTGGCGAAGGCCACCACGTCCTCCAGGTCGGCGCCGCGCAGGTCGGCTTGGCGCAGGTCGGTGGAGTTGAACACGGCGCCCCGCAGGTCGGCGTCGCGCAGATCGAAGCCCTCCATCGAGGCCTTGAGGAACTCCTGCTGCTGCAGATTGCGGCCCCGCAGGTCGGGGTCGAGGTCCTGGAAGGAGCGCTGGGCGCGCAGCTCGGGGGCGGTGATCGCCTGGGCCGGAGCCACCGGCAGCACACTCCAGATGAACAGCAGGCCCAGCGCGGTACCCAGGACGGACCCCAGCAGGCCGCCCAGCGGGCCCCCGGGCCTGCGGCGGATCACGGGGAAGGTTGGGGAGCTGGGGACCATGCCACACCGGTACGCTGCCGGATCAAGCTATGGCAGACACACCCCGACATGAGCATGTCCCTGCGGGTGGTGGTCCCCCCCCATCCCCTGATCGGCCACTGGCTCACCCTGCTGCGGGACGGGTCCACCCCCTCGCCCCTGTTCGCCACCGCCATGGCGGAGCTGGGCCGCTGGCTCACCTATGAGGCGCTGCGCGACTGGCTGCCCCACCGTCCGGTGTCGGTCACCACGCCCCTGGGCCACTGCGACGGCCAGGTGGTCGATCCGGAGGTGCCCCTGCTGGTGATCCCGGTGCTGCGGGGGGGCCTGGGCCTGTGGCAGGGGGCCCAGTCGGTGCTGCCGTCGGCCCAGCTGGCCCACGTGGGCATCGAGCCCTGTGGGCCGGAGCACAAGCCCCACTGGTTTCTCGACGACCTGCCGGCCACCATCGAGGCCCGCAGCGGCGTGCTGGTGTTCCTGCCGGTGCTCGCCAGCGGCTCGATCCTGCTGGCCCTGCTCGACCGTCTGGCGGGCCTGGGGGTGGAGGGGCAGCGGCTGCGGGTGATCACCACCCTGGCGGCGAGCCCAGGGCTGAAGGTCGTCGGGGAGCGCCACAGCCAGCTCACCCTCTACTGCGCCGGCATCGACCCGGAGGTGGACAGCCGGCACCGGGTGGTGCCGGGCTTCGGCGAGGTGAGTGAGCGGCTGTATGGAATCGCCGCCGCCACTGCCTAGGCTGGGTCCCTCCGATCCGGAAGCCCCTTTCCGTGCCGCTCCATGGCTGATTCCAGGCAGCAATCCTCCGCCAGCGGCAGTCTGGTCCTGCTGGCCGGGGCCGCCGGGGCGGTGATGGGGGCCGCCGGCCTCGCCGTCTGGCTGCTGCGCCGGGCCGAGCGGCATCGGCTGTCCCAGCGCCAGCTGCGGATGCTGCGGGTCTCCCGTCTCAGCGAAGGCCTCGAGGAGGCGCCGGTGAGCAGCGACCAGCTGCACGACCGCGTGCAGAAGCTCAACCAGGCGATCGACGAGGTGCGCCGCCAGCTCGAGCAGCTGCAGCCCCAGGCCTGACCATCGCCGGCTGAGGCCCCGGACGTGGCGGAGCAGGCCCCTCGGTAAGTTGCTGCAGACCCGTTCCTCCCCGGCCATGCTGCGCTCCGACGCCATCACCAAGGGCCTCCAACGCTCCCCCAACCGGGCCATGCTGCGGGCCGTCGGTTTCGGCGACGGGGACTTCGGCAAGCCGATCATCGGCATCGCCAACGGCTACAGCACGATCACGCCGTGCAACATCGGCCTCAACGACCTCGCCCGGCGCGCCGAGCAGGCCGCCCATGGGGCTGGAGCCATGCCCCAGATGTTCGGCACCATCACCGTCAGCGACGGCATCTCGATGGGCACCGAGGGCATGAAATACTCGCTGGTCTCCCGGGAGGTGATCGCCGATTCGATCGAAACCGCCTGCAACGCCCAGAGCATGGATGGTCTGCTGGCCATCGGCGGCTGCGACAAGAACATGCCCGGCGCCATGCTCGCCATGGCCCGCATGAACATCCCGGCGATCTTTGTGTATGGCGGCACGATCAAGCCGGGGAAGCTGGGGCCCTGTGATCTCACCGTGGTCAGCGCCTTCGAGGCGGTGGGGCAGCTCTCCGGCGGCCGCATCGACGAGGCCGAGCTGCTGGCGATCGAGAAGAACGCCTGCCCCGGCGCCGGCAGCTGCGGCGGCATGTTCACCGCCAACACGATGAGTTCGGCCTTCGAGGTGCTCGGCCTGAGCCTGCCCTACAGCTCGACGATGGCGGCGGAGGACCATGAGAAATCCGACAGCGCCGCCCGCTCCGCCGAGGTGCTGGTGAAGGCCATCGAAGCGAACATCCGCCCCCGGGACCTGCTGACCCGCCAGGCCTTCGAGAACGCCATCGCCGTGATCATGGCGGTGGGGGGTTCCACCAACTCGGTGCTGCACCTGCTGGCGATTGCCCGCACCGCTGGTGTGCCCCTGACAATCGACGACTTCGAGACGATCCGCCAGAAGGTGCCCGTGATCTGCGACCTCAAGCCCAGCGGCCGCTACGTCACCGTCGATCTGCACCGGGCCGGCGGCATCCCCCAGGTGATGAAGCTGCTGCTCGACGGCGGCCTGCTGCACGGGGACTGCCGCACGATCGAGGGGCGCACCCTGGCCGAGGTGCTCGCCGACGTGCCCTCCGAACCGCCGGCGGGCCAGGACGTGATCCGGCCCCTGTCCAACCCCCTCTACGCCCAGGGCCACCTGGCGATCCTGCGGGGCAACCTGGCCGAGGAGGGCAGCGTGGCCAAGATCAGCGGGGTGAAAAACCCGGTGATGACCGGCCCGGCGCGGGTGTTCGAGAGTGAGGAGGATGCCCTGGCCGCCATCCTCGCCAAACGCATCAGCGCCGGTGATGTCGTGGTGATCCGCTACGAAGGGCCGGTGGGCGGCCCCGGCATGCGCGAAATGCTGGCCCCCACCGCCGCGATCATCGGCGAGGGGCTGGGCGATTCGGTGGCCCTGATCACCGATGGCCGCTTCTCGGGCGGCACCTACGGGATGGTGGTGGGCCACGTGGCTCCGGAAGCCGCCGCGGGCGGCACCATCGCCCTGGTGCAGGAGGGCGACAGCATCACGGTGGATGCGAAGCAGCGCCTGCTGCAGCTCAACGTGGATCCGGAGGAGCTGGCCCGGCGCCGCAGCGCCTGGACCAGGCCCGCCCCCCGCTACCGCACTGGCGTGCTCGGCAAGTACGCCCGGCTGGTGAGCAGCAGCAGCCTGGGGGCGGTGACCGACCTGCCCCCCGACTGAGCCCCGGAGCTGAGCCCGTTTTCAGAAACGTGCAGTTTCCGCAGGTCGATGCAGGCCTGCACTGACGGCGCAGGCGCTCTGCTGCTGTCCGCAGCAGGGTGAATCGCCGGCCAGCACTGGCCTCTCGCCCCTGGAGCCGCTCCGACGTCCCATGACGCGTCTGGACGCAGATCCCGTCCATGGGCCTAGATCAGAGGAAGCCACCCCCTCGACCCATGCGAAGCCACTCCGAACCCGGTCCCTTCCTGCGGCCGGTGCGTGTCACGATCACGGTTCCCTACAACGCCTACCAGGCCCTGGTGGAGCGCAGCAACGTCCAGGGACGCTCCCTCTCCAACCTGGCCGCCTACCTGCTCGAATCGGCCCTGCAGGGCGCCCATCCCAGCGAGCACAACCAGAGCCGCATGGATTCGGCGGACGCGTTCCGACGGCGAACGTGAGCGGGACGGTCCCGGCTACGGCCGCCGGGACTCCCGCAGCAGCTCGGAGGGCCTGACATGGAACCGCTGCTGAAAATCCACGCTGAACAGTCCGAGGGAGCGGTAGCCGCATTCGCGGGCAATGCTCCCCACCGTGTCGTTCAGGGTCGGCCGCTCCAGCCGTTGCCGGGCACGGTCAAGACGCTGCATCTTGATCCACTTGGTGGCCGTGCAGCCCATGCGTTCGGCGAACGCATATTGCAGCGCCCGGCGGGAGTAATGGCTCCTCGATTCCAGGTCAGTGAGGGTGAGCGGCTCGCCCAGATTCTGCTTGATGTAGTCAATCAGTTCATCGAAGGAATCACGACCCTGGCGCTGCCGGTGCAGGAGCCGGTCCAGGGTCTTGTCCTGGCGGATCTCCGGCAGCAGCATGGCCACCATCAGCCGATAGATCTGGTCGTCGAACTGGAGGCGATCCAACAGCCCGTGGCCATAGCCGGACAACTGACCGGCCATGGCGATGGTCTGCTGCAACGCCGAGAGCAGGGAAGGGGCGGCGTTGTTCCTGGGCGGGCTCCAGCCATGGGCCAGCGACACCGTTTCCTCCCAGTCCTTCGGCTTCTGCTGATAGCCACCCATCGCCATCGCCGTCTCCAGGAGTCGGTCTCTGGTGAGAGCGAAAGCCACAGCGGACGACAGGGTGCTCTCCATGGTGCTGACCGCACTGGCCATCAGCACACAGCCTCCACGGGCACAGGGCCAGGTGGTGGAGGCCTGTCGCAGCCGCTGTTCTCCGCCATAGCCCAGGACAACGATGTGCTCCTGACGTTCCGAGAAGGTCATCCGCGTCGGCCTGGCCGTCCAGGCGGTGGCCAGCAGCCCGCCGAGTCGGAGGTTGGCGCCGTAACACCACCAGGAGGACTCGGGCTCCAGCGGAATCAGCTCCACCAGGGGCAGGGCCTCCTGCAACAGGGAGGCGCAGACGAGGGGATCCGTACTCAGCCGAAGCAGACGCAGCAGAGGATTAGGGAAAAGGGCAACGTCATGGTGATCAAACTCCGGAAAGCAAGGCTCGTTGTGCATACGATGCCTCACCTCCATGGTTTCTCACTGTGTTCAGAGTATCATAAAAAGTTTGAAGTTTCTGCTCGTTGACACCCGCCTCCCGCTGGCGGGTCGAGAGGGCCAAAGGCCTGAGAAATAACGCGATGTGCCAGCACGCACGAATGGCATTTCGTGATGGTTCGTTGCTGGAGAGCTCACCGACGCACCCGCTGCGGAGGCCCGGACATCCTGACGGCCGGCGCCGGGGCCTGCCGTCCCAATCCAGCCGATTCGCGGCATCGCTCGATGATGGTCTGGCGGGGTTCACCGGTTTAGATTGAAGGCGAACGTTCCATGTCCGGGGGTTGATGGAAGAATCCAATGACGCGGAATCTTCCCCGGCATCATCCACGCCCCCCGATGCCGATCCCGGCATGCATCTGGTGGGGATCGGAGCCTCGGCCGGTGGCCTGGAGGCCCTGCAGGCGCTGCTGGGCAGCCTCACCCCGGGTGGCAACGTGGCCTATGTGGTGGCCCAGCACCTCTCCCCCGACCACGGCAGCCTGATGGTCGAGCTGCTGGCGCGGGTCACCGAGCTGCAGGTGGTCAAGGCGGTCGACGGGGCCACGCTGCTGCCGGACACGGTCAGCGTCTGCCCCCCCAACCACGACATCAGCGTCTCGGGACACCGGCTCCGGCTGGTGGCGCCCGAGCCCCGCTTCGGCCCCAGCCCCAGCATCGACCGTCTGTTCGAATCAATCGCCGACCACTGGAACGGCCACGGGGCCGCCGTGGTGCTCTCGGGCACCGGCTCCGACGGCGCCCGCGGCCTGCGGGCCGTGCGGGCCGCCGGTGGCCTCACCATCGCTCAGACCCCCGAGAGCGCCCGGTTCGCGGCCATGCCCACCGCCGCCGTCGCCATGGGTGGGGCCGACCTGATCCTCGAGCCGGCCGCCATCGGCCGCCATCTCACGGACCTGATGAGCTCCGATGGCGACTGGGTCGAGCTGAACGTCCCCGATCCCCGGGGCCTCAACGTCTCCAGTGCCCTGGAGCTGCTGCAGCACAACAGCGGCATCGACTTCAGCCAGTACAAGGAGTCCACCCTGCAGCGACAGCTGGCGCGGCGGATGGCGATCCGCCAGATCGAGAGCATGGACGAGTACCTGCAGGTGCTCTCGGCCGACAGCAAGGAGGCCTCGGCCCTGGTCCACAACCTGCTGGTCACCGTCACCTCCTTCTTCCGCGACCCGGAGTCGTTCGCGGCCCTCGGTGAGCTCCTGCGGGCCTACGTGGCCCAGCGCATCCGCAGGGATCGCCTGCGGGTGTGGGTGCCCGGCTGTGCCACCGGGGAGGAGGTCTATTCCCTGGGCATGCTCATCAGCGAGGTGCTCGGCCACCCCCAGGACCTGACCCATCACCTCAAGATCTTCGGCACTGACCTCGACGAGGAGAGCCTGGCCGTGGCACGCCGGGCCACCTATCCCGCCGCCTCCAGCCTGGCCATTCCGGAGTCGTTGCGGGAACGGTTCGTGGAGCCGTGCAACGGTGAGGTCCAGATCTCTGACGACCTGCGCAACTGCGTGGTCTTCGCCCGTCACAACGTGGCGGTCGATCCCCCCTTCCCGCGCCTGGATCTGATCTCCAGCCGCAACACCCTCATCTACTTCACCCAGCCCCTGCAGGATCGGGTCCTGGCGCAGTTCCGGTTCGGCCTGCTGCCCGCGGGCTTGCTGTTCCTCGGCCGTACGGAGTCGCTGGGCCACAGGACCGAGGGTTTCGAGGTGGCCAACGCCGACCACCGCATCTTCCATCGCACCGCTGAGCCCCAGTCCGCCCGCTACTCCACGGTCGCCCAGCCGTCCCAGCGGCCAACGATGCTGTTCAACCCGATCGGTCGGATCTCGATCCTGCGGGAGACCGTGGTCGAGGAGCATGTGGCCACCCTCGAAGCGTTGGTCCGCAGCACCTCACCCCCCTGCGTGATCCTCGATGAGAACCACGGACTGGTGGAGGTGATCGGCGATGTCAGTCCCTTCTGCCGGCTTCCGGAAGGGCGGATCTCGACCGCCGCCACCTCCTTCCTGCTGGAGGATCTGCAGGCCGAAGCCCGCGCCCTGCTGCTGATCGTGCGGGCCGACGGCCAGCCGGCCCGCAGCCGCCTGCTGCATCTGCCTGACTTCGCCATCCACCTGCGGCTGGAGGCCCGACCGCTCCAGGTCAACGACCGGATCCTGACCCTGCTGAGCTTCCTGCGGGAACCGCCGGACGGCGCCGAACCGGCCGCCGCGGATGCGACGCTGATCCGCGACCCGAACTTCGACCAGCAGATCGCCCGGCTGGAAAAGGAGCTGCTCACCAGCCACGACACCCTGCGCCGGTCCCTGGCGGACCTGGAGGAGGCCAACGAGGAACTGGAGGCCTCGGCCGAGGAACTGCAGGCCTCGTCGGAGGAACTGCAGTCCTCCAATGAGGAGCTGGAATCCTCCAACGAGGAGCTGCAGGCCACCAACGAGGAACTGGCCACCCTCAACCAGGAACTGCGGGCCAGGAGCACGGAGCTGCAGCTGCTCAGCACCGATCTGGAGAACATCCAGAACTCCCTGAACCAGGGCATGGTCATCGTCGACCGGGAGCTGTGCATCACCCGGTTCACGCCCCTGGCGGTGCGGGTGTTCGCCCTGGTGAACGACGATATCGGCCAGCCCCTGCTGGGCGTGCCGACCACGGTGCCGCTGCCGGGTCTGCGGAAGGCCCTCACAGAGGTCGTTGGCGGTGCTCCGCGGCGCAACATCGAGGCGGTCAGCGAGGACATCGCCTACCTGGCCCAGGTGCTGCCCTACCAGGAGCAGGAGGGTCAGCGGCTGGGGGCCATCATCACCCTCACCGACGTGTCAGAGCTGCTGGCCCTGCGCCGGGCCGCCGAGACCTCCCTCGATTCCTTCTCCAGCCTCACCGATGCCCTCGAGGAAGCGGTCTGGAAGCGGGATGCCAGCCTGGGCCGGCTGCTCTATGCCAGCCAGCGCATCCTGCCCCTGACGGGCTGGAGCCCGGCCGAGCTGTTCGCCGATCCCCGGCTGCTCGACGACGCGATCCTGGCGGAGGACCGCGATCGGGTCTGGGCCAGCCGGGACCCGGCCCGGGGGGGCTGGTCGGTGCAGTACCGCATCATCCGCCGGGACGGCGAGCAGCGCTGGGTGACGGAGAACGCCAAGGTGCTCACCGAGGAGATGGATCGCTATGTGGTCGGCACCCTCTCCGACATCACCCAGCAGCGCCAGGCCCAGGAGCATGGCCGCGATCTCTCGGTGCTGTTCGAGACGCTGATCCGTAGCCCCAGCTTCTCGGTGGCGGTATTCGACAGCAGCCAGCGGGTGGTACTGGTCAACGCCAGCCTGTGCCACAGGATCGGCTTCGAGCGCGACAGCCTGGTGGGGTCACCGGCCTCCCTGTTCTGCCAGCTGCCGGAGGCGGCCACGGCTCCTGTTGGCACCGACGCGCCCGCCGATGGGCCGCTGTTCGTCAGTGACGCCTTTCCCCTGCGCCATCGGGATGGCCGCACGCTGGTGGCCACGGCCGAACTCTGGCCGCTCCCCTCAACGATGGGAACCGGCTCGCTGCTGATGGTGCTGCCGACGCCTCAACCCTGATCAGGCCGCAACAGGGCCCGCAGGCGTCGCGCCAAGGCCTCCAGCGGCTCACCCTGGGGCGGACAGCTGCAGCGCAGGCCCGTGGCCCCATCCATCCAGACCGGATGGCTGCCCTGCCACAGCAGGGGGTGGTCCTCCCCCTGCCGCCAGGCCAGGGTGAGGTTGAGCTCCGTACCGCTGCGGTAGATCTCCAGCTCCAGATCCTCCGCAGGCACCCGTTCGCCCTCGGGGGTGCGGGCCTCCAGCCGCAGGCAGAGATCGAGGCTGTCCACCCCCTCCTCCTCCGCCCCCGGGCCGGCCCCGATGGCACCCGGGTCGGGGTTGACCACCGCGTGGCGCAGGGGTTTGCGGCAGAGGTCGGCCGCCGCCGCCACCAGCTGGCACAGATCGGTGTTGGCGCTGCCGATGGAGGACTCAGGCGACGGCATCGATCGCCATCAGCTCCAGGCTGAGCGGGCCGGCCCGGAAGCCCGGATTGGCGGAGCCGTCGTCGCCGAACTTCGAATGCAGGATCTGCAACCGGGTGATGCGGGCCGGATCGAAGCGCAGGGGCAGGCCCAGGGGCAGGGCCTCGATCGGCCTGGCCCGGATCGAGGCCCGCAGCTGGGCGAAGGGGATCCGCACCCGGCAGGGTCCCTCGGCCTCGGTGGCGAAGTTCGCCACCCAGCGCACACCGCCGGGAATCATCTCGGTGAGACCCGCCACCCCATCGGCGCAGGCCACCGCCAGCTTGTAGTGACGGCCGTCGCCCTGCAGCTCCAACTCGAAGGCGGCCTGAGCAGAGAGATCAAGGGGAGGGGAAAAGATGGGCGAGCGGCAGCTGACGAAGCCGCCGCCCTGCTCCACCACCTCCGCCTCCAGCCGCAGGCCCCGGCTGCTGACCGTGCACAGGCCCGAGCTGCGCCCCCCCATGACGGTGTCGTTGAGGGCATGCCAGCCACTGAAGCCATCGCCGCGGATCACCTGCATGGGAGCCCTCAGGCGCCGGGGAGGTCGGCGGCGGCGGCGGCGTCCGCCAGGATCACCACCACACCCGCGGGCCGCACCAGCCGGGCGGGGGTGCGCTCGGCGGGCTCACTCGGGTCGAGCAGCCGGGTGAGCGCCTGGCGCTTGCCGGCGCCGCTGACCAGGAAGATCACCCGGCGGGCGGCCGAGAGCGCCGGCGCCGTGAGCGTGATGCGCGGAAGACCCTTGCCTTCCCCGATGGTGACCGGGCGGTCGCTGACGCCGGGGGCCGCCGTGCCGGGGAACAGGGAGGCGGTGTGGCCGTCGTCACCCAGGCCGAGCAGCAGCACGTCGAAACGGGGCAGCGCGCCGGGGCAGAGCACCGCCAGCTCGGCGGCGTAGGCCTCGGCGCTGGCCTGCGGGGTGGGGCGGTCGGTGGGCACCGGGTGGAAGCGGGCGTGGCTGGCCTGGGGGTGGGCCAGCAAAGTTTCCCGCAGCATGCGGGCATTGCTGGAGGGGTCGTCGGCCGGCACCCAGCGTTCATCCCCCAGCAGCACATCGACCCGCTCCCAGGGCAGGTGCTCCTCGGCCAGGCGGGCATAGGCCGCCCGGGGCGTTTCGCCGCCGGCCAGGGCGATCTGGGCCCGGTCCCGCTCGGCGAGGGCCAGATCGATGCCGGAGGCGATCTGCTCGGCCGCCTGGCGGGCCAGTTCTTCGGGGCTGGTGGCGACGATCAGCTGGTAGCGGGTGCTGGGTTCGGTCAAACGAGCCACTCGGTATGGAACGCGCCGGGGCGGTCCGTGCGCTCATAAGTATGGGAGCCGAAGCAGTCGCGCATGGCCTGCACCAGGTTCTGGGGCAGGCGGCCGGTGCGGTAGCTGTCGATGTAGTCGAGGGTGCTGCTGAGGCAGGGCACGGGGATGCCCGCCAGGGCCGCCCCCGCCACCACCTGGCGCAGGCCGGCCAGGCGCTGGTTGACCTGGGTGGCGAACCAGGGATCGAGCATCAGGTTGGGCAGGGACGGATTGGCGCGGTAGGCGTCCTGGATCCGCTGCAGCAGCCGGGCCCGGATGATGCAGCCCCCCTTCCAGATCTGGCCGATGGCCGAGAAATCGAGGTGGTAGTCGTGGAGCTTGGAGGCCTCCTGCAGCAGGGCCATCCCCTGGCCGTAGCTGGCGATGCAGGCCAGGATGCAGGCGTCCCGCAGCGGCGCCATGCCGGTGGCGGGCTCCCCGAGGGAGAAGCTGTGGGGGGCGGGGCCGTGCAGCACCGCTTCGGCCGCGATCCGCTCGCTGCGCAGGGAGCTCAGCACCCGGGCATTGAGGGCGGCGTAGATGGTGGGCACGGGCACCCCCATCTCCAGGGCACTGACCACGGTCCACAGGCCGGTGCCCTTCTGGCCGGCGGCATCGACGATCAGCTCCACCAGATCACCGCCGCTCTCGGGATCCTTGGTGCGCAGGCACACCTCGGTGATCTCCACCAGGAAGGAGGCGAGCTCCTCGGTCTGGTTCCAGCCCCCCAGCACATCGGCCATGGCATCGCCGTCCATCCCGGCGATGCGCTTCATCAGGTCGTAGGCCTCGGCCAGGATCTGCTCGATGCCGTACTCGATGCCGTTGTGGACGGTCTTGACGAAGTGGCCGGCGCCACCGGGGCCGATGTAGGTGACGCAGGGGCCGTCCTCCACCTGGGCGGCCATCTTCGTGACCAGGCTTTCGATGGCGTCGTAGGCCGCCTTGGTGCCGCCGGGCATCATGCTCGGCCCCTCCAGGGCCCCCTTGGCGCCGCCCGAGACGCCCATGCCGATGTAGCCGAAACTCTTGCTCTCCAGCTCCTTGACCCGCCGTTCGGTGTCGGTGTAGAGGGAGTTGCCGCCGTCGATCAGCAGATCGCCTTCCTCGAGCAGCGGCGAGATGCTGGCGATGGTGGCATCCACCGGATCGCCCGCCTTCACCATCATCAGGATGCGGCGGGGCCGCTCCAGGGCCGCCACGAACTCCTCGAGGCTGGCCGCTCCCACGATGTCCTTGCCGGCGCCGCGTCCGGCCAGGAACTCCTCGGTCTTGGCGTAGGTCCGGTTGTAGACGACGCTTGAGAAACCGTTTCTCTCGGCGTTGAGGACCAGATTCTCACCCATCACGCCGAGGCCGATGAGTCCGAAATGCGCCTTGCCCATAGGAGCGTGGATGTCTTGCTTCATCGCCACTGTGGCCAGCGGTCGGCGGCGCGTCGGTGTCCCGGGGGGGGATGTCAGCAACTGCTGGCCCAGCCCTCCCCCGGCGCGGGCCTCAGATCACGGTGCCGTCGGCGATCGTGCCGTTCTTCACCACCACGACGATGCCGTTGCGGATGTAGAAGTTGAGCTCCGGCCGATCGGCCTCCTCCACCCGGTCCTTGTTGACGATGGTGACGTCGCGGCCGATGCGCACGTTCTTGTCGAGGATCGCCCCCTTCACGGTGGTGCCCCGGCCCACACCGATCGGGGTGCCGCCCCGTTCGCGCAGCACCAGCCGTTCCTCGGAGGATTCGAAGAAGTCGGCCCCCATCAGCAGGGTGTCCTGGAGCACCACCTCGTCCTCGACCCGGGAGCGAACGCCGAGCACGCAGTGGTGGATGCTGCAGGCCTTGAGCAGGGATCCCTCGCCGATGATCGACTGGGTCACCTGGGCGTCCTGCAGCTTGCTGGGGGGCAGGTAGCGGGGCCGGGTGTAGATGGGGAACTTCTCGTCATAGAAGGAGAAGGCCGGATTGGGCTGGTCGGTGAGGGCCAGGTTGGCCTCGTAGAACGCCCCGATCGTGCCGATGTCCTCCCAGTAGTCGTCGAACAGGAAGGTCTGCAGATGGTCCCCTCGGCCGAGGGACGCGGGGATGATCTCCTTGCCGAAATCGGTGGCCTCCGGATGGCTGGCCAGCAGGTCGAACAGGGTGTTGCGGTTGAAGACGTAGATCCCCATCGAGGCCAGGTAGGGCCGCTTGGCGGCCTCCTCGGCGGAGAGGCCCAGGCTCTCGGTGTTGACCCGCATGGCCTCGAGGGCGGCACCCTTCGGCTTCTCGCTGAACTCCAGGATGCGGCCGTCGGAGGAGGTGCGCATCAGGCCGAAGCCCTCCGCCTGGGCCCCATCCACCGGCAGGGCCCCCACCGTGAGTTCGGCGCCGCAGTCGATGTGGTGCTGGACGAACTTGCTGTAGTCCATCCGGTAGAGCTGGTCACCGGAGAGGATCAGGACGTGGTCCACGTCCCACTCCTGGAACAACCACTGGTACTTGCGCACCGCATCGGCCGTGCCTTCGAACCAGCTGGGGCTGTCGGGGGTCTGCTGGGCGGCCAGCACCTCCACGAAGCCCTGGCCGAAACCGGAGGAGAGGTTGTAGCTCATCGTCAGGTGACGGTTGAGCGAGGCGCTGTTGAACTGCGTCAGCACGTAGATCTTGTTGATCTCGGAGTTGATGCAGTTGCTGATGGGAATATCGATCAGTCGGTATTTCCCAGCGAGGGGAACAGCGGGCTTCGCCCGCATCTTGGTGAGGGGGTAGAGACGTGTTCCCGCCCCGCCTCCCAGGATGATGGCCAGAACGCGTTTCATGAGCCCAGTCCTCGGTCCTTGGCTGGCCAGACCGTACTGGAGCGTGGTGACGGGGAGCGCGGCGCTGCGGCTTCTCGGTTCATGTTCCGTTGCAGTGAAAGGTGGGGCTGGAGCCGGTGAGGCGGGGACCCTCCCGTGGGGCGGGGCTCAGGCCTCCGGCGGGTCGTCGTGAAGCTCGAACAGGTCCTGCAGCACCCCCATGGCCGCCCGCCGCTGCTGGCGGGGCTGGGGGGCCCGCAGCCGGGTGACCGGCGTGTGCAGGATCTTGTTGATGATGCCCTTGCTGAGGGCTTCGACCACCTTCCGCTCCCGGGCGGAGAGGTCCGGGCCCATGCGGCTGAGGGCCTTCTGCAGCTCCTGTTCGCGGATGTCCTCCAGCTGCAGGCGCAGGCGGTTGACCAGGGGCACAGCCTCGAGGCCGTCCCACCACTCCAGGAACAGCCTGGCCTCCTCCGCCAGCAGCCCCTCGGCCTCGGCGGCCATCTCCCGGCGGGCCTCCTGGTTGCGGGCGACCACCTCCTGGAGATCGTCGACGTCGAAACTGTCGACACCCTGGAGCTGGGCCGCATCGGCACTGATGTTGCGGGGCACGCCGATGTCGATGAGCATCAGGCTGGAGCGGCGGTTGAGCCCCTCCAGCCGCCGGGCCGTGATGATCGGCTCCTCGGCGCCGGTGCTGGTGAACACCAGCGAGCAGGTGCTCAGGCAGTGGTCGAGGTCGTCCAGGGGACGGCACTGCACCGGCAGGGCGGGGAAATCGGCCGCCAGGGCTTCGGCCCGGGCGACGGTGCGGTTGAGCAGCACCACCCCCCGGCAGCCCTTGGCCTGCAGGTGCTGCAGCAGCAGCCGGGCCATGCGCCCGGCCCCCACCACGGCCACCTGTTCCTGGTCCAGCGGAACCAGTTCATCGGTGCCCCGGGCCTGGCCCACCTTCAGCTGGGCCAGCTCGACCGCGGCCGAGCTGATCGACACCGCCCCGGTGCCCAGGTTGGTTTCCGTGCGCACCCGCTTGCCGGTGCTCACCGCCTGGTTGAGCAGGCGGTTGAGGATCGGGCCCACGGAGCGGTGCTCCTGGCCCAGGCGCACCATCTTCTTCACCTGGGAGAGGATCTGGCCCTCCCCCAGCACCAGGCTGTCGAGGCCGGCGGCCACCCGCAGCAGGTGGCCGACGGCCTCCTCGTGGTGGTAGGTGAACAGGTGGGGACGCAGCTCCTCCACCGCCAGACCGGACTGCTGGCTGAGGAAATCGCCGACGGCGGTGATGCCCTGTTCGGGGTGGCGCAGGAGCGTGTAGATCTCCAGCCGGTTGCAGGTGCTCAGGATCGAGGCCTCGATCACCTGCTCATCCGAGCGCAGCCGCTGGAGGGAATCCTCCATGGTCTGCTCAGGGATGCTGAGGCGCTCGCGGATTTCCACCGGAGCCGTGCGATGGCTCAGACCGACGACGGCGATGTGCATGGAGGCGGGCTCCGAGGTCCGGACTCTGGTGGGATCAGCGCAGGGCGATGCTCTTGGCGCCTTCCTTGATATGCACCGTATCGGTGAAGCGGGCGCTGCGGTCGAGGGTGCTGATGATCAGGCTGCTGGTGCGGGTGCAGTCGGACTCGAACACGACGCCCTTGAACAGCAGGCCCGGGGTGATGCCGCTGCCGGCGAAGACGACGTTCTCGCCGGAGGCCAGCTCCTCGGCCTCATAGACCTTGTCGACGTCGGTGATGCCCATCTCGTTGAGGCGGGCGATGTTGCCCTCCTTGGTGTAGTCGGCCCACTCGCTGGTCTGGGCGACGGCGGGGTCGTACACCAGCTGGCCCTGGAAGTGGCCGCCGAGGGCCCGGAGGGCGGCGGCGGAGATCACCCCTTCGGGAGCGGCGCCGATGCCCATCAGGCAGTGGGTGCCGGTGCCGGCGAAGCCGCAGGCGATGGCGGCCTGGACGTCACCGTCGCTGATCGGCTTGACCCGGGCGCCGGTGGCACGGATCTCGGCGATCAGGTCCTTGTGGCGGGCGCGGTCCATGACCACGATGGTGAGTTCGCTGGGGGCCAGGCCCAGGACCTCGCTGAGGATGGCGATGTTCTCGGTGGCGCTCTTGCGGATGTCCACCTTGCCCTTGGCCGCCGGGGGCGCCGCCAGCTTCTTCATGTAGAAGTCCGGCGCGTAGAACAGGCCGCCCCGGTCGCTGGCGGCGAGCACGGCCATCGAGCCGTCCTGGGCGTTGGCGCAGAGGTTGGTGCCTTCGCAGGGGTCGACGGCGAAGTCGACGCCGGGGCCGGTGCCGCTGCCGACTTCCTCACCGATGTAGAGCATGGGCGCCTCATCCCGCTCCCCCTCGCCGATCACGATCCGGCCCTGCATGGCGATGCTGCCCATGCGGGTGCGCATGGCTTCCACCGCCGCGGCATCGGCTTCGTCCTTCTTGCCGAGCCCGGTCAGGCGGGCGGAGGCGATGGCGGCCTGCTCGACGACTTCGAGCAGTTCCTGGATGAGAGTGCGATCCACAACGGTCCGGCAGGGGGAGGGGCCTCAACGAGGGGCCGGCACGCCGGAGGCGGACCGCAGGCAAAGCGGGGAACGTTCCAGCCGCTGCAAGGCCTCTCGGAATCGAAGCGGGGCCATCGTATCAGCGCGCCCGGGATCCCCCCGGGAGTCCCACGGTGGGCGGCTCCTTACAATCGCTTCACTCTTCCGCTGCGGTGGCCGTCCATGAGCACCAAGCCCCTGGTGATCTCCCCGTCGATCCTCTCGGCCGACTTCTCCCGCCTCGGCGACGACGTCCGGGCCGTCGACGCCGCCGGCGCCGACTGGATCCATGTGGATGTGATGGACGGCCGCTTCGTGCCCAACATCACCATCGGCCCGCTGATCGTCGAAGCCCTGCGCCCCGTCACGACCAAGCCCCTGGACGTGCACCTGATGATCGTCGAGCCCGAGAAATACGTGGCCGATTTCGCCAAGGCCGGCGCCGACATCATCAGCGTCCAGGTGGAGGCCTGCCCCCACCTGCACCGCAACCTCAGCCAGATCAAGGACCTCGGCAAGATGGCCGGTGCGGTGCTCAACCCCAGCACCCCCCTCGACACCCTCGAGTACTGCCTGGAGCTCTGTGATCTGGTGCTGATCATGAGCGTCAACCCCGGCTTCGGCGGCCAGAGCTTCATCCCCTCCCAGGTGGAGAAGATCCGCCAGCTGCGCCGCCTGTGCGACGAACGGGGACTGGATCCCTGGATCGAGGTGGATGGCGGCATCAAGGCCGCCAACGCCTGGCAGGTGATCGAGGCGGGCGCCAACGCCATCGTCAGCGGTTCGGGGGTGTTCAGCCAGGCCGACTACGCCGAGGCCATCACGGGCATCCGCAACAGCCGCCGCCCCGAACCGGCCCTGGTCTGAGGGTCATCAGGCCGCCCGGTACGGGCGGCCTTTTCGTTTTGCTGGGGAGCCCCCGGGGGGGCAACAGCAACCCGTGCGGCCGCTCAGCTGCCCAGGAACCAGCCGTAGCTGTGCAGCCCGATGCCCAGCAGGTTGACGCCGATGTAGCAGACGGCGATCACCACCAGGCCCGCCGAGGCCACCAGTGCCGGCCGGCGCCCCTGCCAGCCGCGGATCAGACGGGTGTGCAGGTAGGCGGCGTAGACCAGCCAGCAGATCAGGGCCCAGGTTTCCTTCGGGTCCCAGCTCCACCAGCTGCCCCAGGCCTCATTCGCCCACACCGCCCCGCTCACCAGGCCCACCGAGAGCAGCAGGAAGCCCACCGTGATGGTGCGGTAGCTGAGGCTGTCGAGCTGTTCACTGATGCGGAAGCTGCTGCTGCTGAGCGCCATGGCACCGGGGCCGTCGCTGGCCAGCCGGGCCTGGCGGAAGCCGCCGCTGCCGATCGAGCTGCTGCGCAGCTCCAGATCCTCGTTGCGGTCGACGAACAGCACCGCCACCGACAGCAGGGAGCCCACCAGCAGGGCCGCATAGCTGACCATGATCACGCTGACGTGCATGACCAGCCAGCTGGAGCGCAGGGCCGGCACCAGGGGCGAGGCCTCCTGGAGGCGATCCGGCAGGGCGAAGCTGGCGAAGGCCACACAGCCCAGACCCATCGGCGTGGCCGCCGCCGCCACCAGCGGGTTGGGCCAGCTGCGCTCCACCAGCAGCTGGGTGAGGGTGCAGGCCCAGGCCAGGAAACAGAGCGACTCGTAGAGGTTGCTGATCGGGAAGTGTCCCGACTCCCACCAGCGCAGCACCAGCTGGGCCGTGAGGCAAAGATTGGCCGAGGCCACCAGGATCCTGACCACCGGGTTGCTCTGGCCGCCGCTGACGGACCAGAAGGCGATGGGCAGCACCAGAAGGAGCAGGGCGAAGGCCGCGAGGCCGAGACCGATGACCGGATCGTTCACCAAGGGAGCGGATCGAAACCGATCCACTTTGCCGTGCCGTCCCCCCGGTGGGGCCTCAGCGGCTGGCCTGCCGCAGCAGCCAGAGCCCGCCGGCCAGGCCGATGACCACCGGCAGCCAGGCCGCCAGGAACGGCATCAGGGTGCCCGTGATCCCCAGGGAGCTGAAGATGAAGGACATCAGGTAGTAGCCGAAGATCAGCAGCACGCTGATGCCGAACCCCTGGCTGCGGCTGGTGCGGGAATTGGGGCGCACCCCCAGGCTGCTGCCGATCAGACCGAACACCAGGCAGATGGCCGGAAAGGCGAACTTCTCCTGGATGCGCACCCGCAGCCGCCGCGCCTCCTTGGTGTTGTTGGCCTCCAGCAGCAGCCGCTCCGCCGTCAGGGCCTGGCCCACCGTCATGGTGCTGGCGTCGGTGGGCAGCTGGGCCACCTCGATCGGGTCCCGGGTGAAGGGGTAGAGGTAACGGTCGAAGCTCGCCGAGGTGGTGGTGCCGCTGGCCACGTCGATGTTGGTGATGCGGCCCTTGTTGAACTCCCACATGCCCTCCTTCTCGTTCCACTTGCCGGTGAGTGCGGTGAGCATCTGCCGGTAGCCGTGGCGGGAGAAGTCGAGCAGGGTGACATCGAGCATGACCCCCTTGCGGAACTGGCGGGCATGGAAGATGTGGGTCAGCCACTTGACTGATTCGCCGTTGGCCAGCTTGACGTCGGTGAAGCGGGAATAGAGGGCGTTGTCGCTCTGCTCGGTGGCGATGGCCTTGCCGAGGGCCCGCTCCAGGCTGTTGGTGGCCGCCAGATTCGCCCGCGGCACGATCGCGTCGTTGAACACGAAGGTCAGCAGGGTCATCACCAGGGCCAGGGCCATGGCCGGCAGCACCATGCGGCGGGTGCTCACGCCCACGCTGCGCAGGGCGGTCAGTTCGCTGCTCCCCGAGAGGCGGCTGTAGGCCAGCAGGGTGGCCATCAGGGTGGCCATCGGGAAGGAGAGGACCAGGAAGGAGGGCAGGCGCAGCAGCAGCACCTGGATGGCCGCCATCACCGGCAGCCCCGACTCGGCCACCCGGCGCACCAGCTCGAACACCGCCCCCACCGACAGGGACACGGCGGTGAAGGCGGCGATGCCGAACAGCAACGGGCCCAGCAGTTCCTGCAGCAGCCAGCGGTCGAGCAGGGGCAGGTCCCGCCAGCGGGGGACCCGCTTCCAGTCACGCAGCCGCTCGCCGCCCGGCAGCTGCAGCCAGGTGGGGCGCTTCTCCAGCAGGGCCCCCTTCAAAGCTGGAAGCCCTCGCCGAGGTAGTGACGCCGCACCAGGGGATCGTTGGCCACGGTATGGGAGGCACCGGAGGCAAGGATCCTGCCATCGGCCAGGATGTAGGCCCGGTCGGTGATCGCCAGGGTCTCCCGGACGTTGTGATCGGTGATCAGCACGCCCATGCCACGGCCGCGCAGGCTGTCGATCAGGGCCTGGAGATCGGCGACGGCCATGGGATCCACCCCCGCGAAGGGTTCGTCCAGCAGCAGGTAGCGGGGGCCCTGGTCCCCCACCGCCAGGGCCCGGGCCACCTCGCAGCGGCGCCGCTCCCCTCCGGAGAGCTGGTAGCCGCGGCGGTTCTGGAAGCCGCTCAGGTGGAAGTCCTCGATCAGCACCTCCAGACGTCGACGGCGTCCGGCGGGCTCCGAGCCGCTTTCCTGCAGGGCGAGCATCAGGTTGTCGCGGACGCTGAGCTGGCGGAACACGCTCGCCTCCTGGGGCAGATAACCGATGCCCAGACGGGCACGGCGGGGCATGGGCAGGTGGGCCACCGACTGCCCATCCAGCAGCACCTCACCGCAGTCGGGCCGCAGCAGGCCGGTGATCAGGTTGAACGTGGTGGTCTTGCCGGCCCCGTTCGGCCCCAGCAGCCCCACCACCTCCCCTGGGTGGAGATCCAGGCTCACGTCGGTCACCAGGGGGCGGCCGGCGAGGGTGATGGCCACCCTCTCCAGAACCAGGCTCACGGCTTGGGGGGAGCAGGCTTGGCTGCGTCAGGCTTGGAGGTGCCCTGCTGCTGCAGGCGGAACTTGCTGAAGACCTGCTTGCCGGCCGGCGGTTCCGCCAGCATGCGCTCGCTGTCGAGCTGATAGACCAGCCGCTCCGCCCGCAGGCGCTGGCCATCGGTGTCGATCACATCGACGTCGCCGGTGAGCACCAGGCGCCCCTCGTTGCTGAAGTACTGGGCCTGGCGCGAGGTGGCCGTCATGCCGCGATCGGCATAGACGATGCGCACGTTGCCCGTGGCGGTGACGATGCCGTTCTGGTTGTCGGCCTGCTGCACATCGGACTCGATCGTGACCATGCCGGTGGCGGGCGCCTTCGGGCGTGGCGCCTGGGCCGTGGCGGTCGGCGCCTGGGCCGCGACGGGGCGGGACGGGAGCACCAGCAGGGCGGCGCCCACGCACCCCGCGGCGAGCACGAACAGCAGTGGGCGGGGGGGCAGGGTCAAGGTGGAAATCGTGGAGGCCTTGAGTGTGCTCAATGTACCGGCGCCGTGCCCGTTCCCCGCGCCAGTTCCAGGCGCGGCAGGGGCAGACCGGTGAGGTCGGCCTGCTGCTGCAGGGCCTCCAGCCGCTGGGCCGCCCGGAGCCGGACCGGGCCGAGGGCCAGGCCCAGGGCTTCGTCGCCGCAGCCCCGCAGGCGGCCCAGCCCCTCGCCCATCAGCACCGTGGCACCGCGGCGGTTGTCGCGTTCCAGGTGCAGCTCGGCCACGGCGATCTGGAGCAGACCCTGGAGCACGGGCCGCATCGGCCCCTGGGTCTCGTGCCAGAGCTCCTCGAAGCCGTCGTGGCAGGCGTACCACGCGGCCGCATTGAAGTGCTCGACGGCCTGCCGCAGGCGGGGGTCGGCCTGCAGCAGGGTTTCCTCATCGGCGGATGGGGCGCCGGGACTCAACGCTTGGCGGGCTTCTTCACCGGCATCTTGCGCAGCCGGATCGATTCGGGGGTGACTTCCAGCATCTCGTCGGGGCCGATGTACTCCAGGGCCCGCTCCAGGGTCATCTGAATCGGTGACTGGAGGGTGTCGAGCACCTCGGCACCGGCCGAGCGGATGTTGGTGACCTGCTTGGCCTTGCAGACGTTGAGTTCGAGGTCGGGCGGACGGTTGTGCTCACCGACGATCATCCCCTTGTAGACCTTGGTGCCGGGGGTGATGAAGAACTGACCCCGGTCCTCGGCACCCTTGAGGGCGTAGAAGGTGGCGGTGCCCTCCTCGAAGGCGATCAGTACGCCGTTGCGACGGGCGTCGAAGTCGCCCTGCATGGGGCGGTAATCGAGGAAGGAGTGGCTCATGATCCCCTCGCCGCGGGTGGCGCGGATGAAATCGCCCCGGAAGCCGATCAGGCCGCGGGAGGGCACCACGAACTCCAGCTGGGTGCGGCCATCGCTGGTGGCTTCCATGTTCTGCATCTCGCCCTTGCGGATGCCGAGCTTCTCGATGCAGCTGCCGACGGCCTCCTCGGGCACGTCCATGACCAGGGTTTCGAACGGCTCGTGGGGGGTGCCGTCGATGGTGCGGAAGATGACCTGGGGCTGGGACACCTGGAACTCGAAGCCCTCGCGACGCATCGTCTCGATCAGGATGCCGAGGTGCAGCTCACCACGGCCGCAGACCGAGAAGCGGTCGGGGGAGTCGGTGTCCTCGACCCGCAGGGCCACGTTGGTGAGCAGCTCCCGCTGCAGGCGGTCGCGCAGCTGGCGGCTGGTGACGAACTTGCCTTCCTTGCCGGCGAAGGGGGAGTCGTTGACGACGAAGGTCATCTGCAGGGTGGGTTCGTCCACCTTGATCAGCGGCAGGGCCTCGGGGTGGTCGGGGCAGGCGATGGTCTCGCCGATGTTGACCTCGTCGAAGCCGGCGACGGCCACCAGATCACCCGCCCGGGCTTCCGGGATCTCGACCCGCTGCAGCCCCTGGAAGCCGAGCAGCTTGCTGATCCGGCCGCGCTTGATGCTGCCGTCGTCGCGGATCAGGGCGACGTTCTGGCCGCCGGTGATCGTGCCGTTGTGGACCCGGCCGATCATGATCCGGCCCAGGAAATCGGAGTAGTCGAGGGTGGTGACCTGCAGCTGCAGGGGCTTGGCGGGATCCCCCACCGGCGGCGGCACATGCCGCAGGATGGCGTCGAAGAGCGGCTTCATGTTGTCGCTCTCGGTGGCCATGTCGGGCTTGGCGTAACCGCCCATGCCGCTGCCGAAGAGATAGGTGAAATCACACTGGTCGTCGTCGGCGCCGAGCTCGATGAACAGATCGAGCACCTTGTCGACCGCCTGTTCCGGATCGACGCGGGCCCGGTCGATCTTGTTGACGAACACGATCGGCCGCAGACCTTTCTCCAGCGCCTTCTTGAGCACGAAGCGCGTCTGGGGCATGGGCCCCTCATTGGCGTCCACGATCAGCAGACAGCCATCCACCATGCCCAGCACCCGCTCCACCTCACCACCGAAATCGGAGTGACCAGGGGTGTCGACGATGTTGATGCGGATGCCGTTGTAATCGACGGCGGTGTTCTTGGAGAGAATCGTGATCCCCCGCTCCCGTTCCAGGTCGTTGGAATCCATCACACAGGTGGGCACCGCTTCACCTTCGCGGAAGATGCCGGATTGCTCGAGCAGGGCATCCACCAGGGTGGTCTTGCCGTGGTCGACGTGGGCAATGATCGCGATATTGCGTATCGGGGCGCCTTTGATGTCGCCGCTCATGGGGATGTCGTCCTGCGAAGGTGTGGGAAGGGGATCGTCGGAATCGAATCGACGGTGGTCGTCTCCAGGGAAACGGGGCGTTGATGGCGAAACGAAAAAGACATGTCGCTGCCAACGTGGCGTTCAGCTGGGCGTTGAACTGGACGGGACAGGGTGTGTCCGTGGCCCAGAAGTGGCCCTGAACAGGGACCGACCAGCGCTCTGACGCTTCGTCAGGGTTTTTTGGGAAACCCTGCCGCGCCGGCCCGGTGGGACATGTGGCGAACGTTGAAGCGAATCTTGATCCTACTCCCACCCCCTCCTGGGAGCCCGGCGGCGGGTCCCCGAACCCATCGGCTCAGCGGGCCAGACGCTGGGCCGGCTCGAACATCTCCAGGGCTTCGGTGGAACCTTCAAAGCGCCAGTGCCAGGGTTCGTAGCTCACGCCCTGGGGGTTGCCCCTGGGGAAGGAACGCACGAAGTGGAAGCGGGCCGCGTGGCGATCGAGCCAGCGGTAGGCCTCGGTGGACTCGAAGCTCTCCTTGAGATTGGTGGCCGGCAGGCGGCCATCCCCCAGATCGACGGCGAAGCCGGTGCTGTGCTCGGAGAAGCCGGGCGGCGCACTGACCCGGGCCCGGTCGGCGGAGGTCTGGTTGCGCTCGGCCTTGACATCGAAGAACAGCTGCTTCTGCAGATCGACGCTGCGCCAGGCGCTGAGCACCGTCAGGACGACACCGTCGGCATCGGCAGCGGCCCGCATGGCCTCGAGGGCACGGGCCGCCTCCGGCCGCAGGCGCAGTCCGGGGGCGATGGCCACCAGCTCGGCGGGGTCGGCTTCGGGATAGGGGAAGTGGCCGAGGAGCCGGCCATCCGGCCCCAGACGGGCCGACAGTCCCGGCACGGGGGTGGGCGTGATCCAGGAGCGCAGGGGGCCGATCAGCAGCAGCACGCTGCCGCCGGCCAGCAGGGCACCGCTGAGCACCACCTGGGCGATCCGCCTGGGAACGGAGGCCGGCCGGCGCGGAGGGGGCGTGGAGCGCCGGGCCAGCGGGATGTCGTCACCAAGGGGCATCAGCGGCTGGCGGCGGCGGCTGGCGTCAGCGGCCGGCCAGCAGCGACGGGCCTCGGCGGAGCGTGGGCGGGCATTCCCTCAGCCGCGAGCGACCCTCGATCTTAGGTGGGAGCTCATTTCAGTCGATTCCATACCGGGCAGTCACCGGTTCAGCAGTGTTAGCTTCCACCCCACATCCCAATGGCGGAGCAGGTTTCAAGATGTTGCGAGTGGCAGTCGTGGGCGGCGGCCCCAGCGGTTCCTGTGCTGCGGAAGTTCTCGCCAAGGCCGGCATCGAGACCTGGCTGTTCGAGCGCAAGCTCGACAACGCCAAACCGTGCGGTGGAGCGATCCCCCTGTGCATGGTGGAGGAATTCGATCTGCCGGAATCGATCATCGACCGCAAGGTGCGGAACATGCGGATGATCTCCCCCTCCAACCGGGAGGTGGACATCCACCTGGAGAACAGCAACGAATACATCGGCATGTGCCGCCGGGAGGTGCTCGACGGTTTCCTGCGCAACCGGGCCGCCGAACTCGGCGCCCACCTGGTCAACGGCCTGGTGCAGAGCATCGACACCGGCAGCCAGCGCCAGGGTCCCTACACCCTCCACTACGCCGATTACTCCTCCGGCGGCCCCACCGGTGAGCTGAAGACCCTCGAGGTGGATCTGATCGTCGGCGCCGATGGGGCCAACAGCCGGGTGGCCAAGGCCATGGATGCTGGCGACTACAACGTCGCGATCGCCTTCCAGGAGCGGATCCGGCTGCCGGCCGAGGAGATGGCCTACTACGAGGATCTCGCGGAGATGTACGTCGGCACCGACGTGTCTCCCGATTTCTATGCCTGGGTCTTCCCCAAGTACGACCACGTGGCGGTGGGCACCGGCACCATGCAGGCCAACCAGTCCCTGATCAAGGGGCTCCAGAAGGGCATCCGTGAGCGGGCCAGCCGCCGTCTGCTGCGGGGTGAGGTGATCAAGGTGGAAGCCCACCCCATCCCCGAGCATCCCCGCCCCCGGCGGGTGGTGGGCCGCATGGCCCTGGTGGGCGATGCCGCCGGCTACGTCACCAAGAGCTCCGGCGAAGGCATCTACTTCGCCGCCAAGAGCGGCCGCATGTGCGCCGAGGAGATCGTCGCCGCCAGCGCCTCCGGCAGCCGTATCCCCACCGAGAAGGATCTCAAGGTCTACATCCGCAAGTGGGACCGCAAGTACGGCGCCACCTACAAGGTGCTGGAACTGCTCCAGAACATCTTCTACAGCAACGATGCCGCCCGTGAGGCGTTCGTCGAGATGTGCGACGACAAGGACGTGCAGCGCCTCACCTTCGACAGCTACCTCTACAAGCGGGTGGTGGCGATGAATCCCTGGCAGCAGATCAAGCTCACCGTGCTCACCCTGGGGGCGGTACTGCGGGGCCAGGCCCTGGCTCCCGCCGGCTACAAGCCGGTGCCCAGCGCCGTGCGCTCGGTGGAGGAGGCCGAAGCGATCCTGGCGGCCGCCGAGCCCCGCTCGGCGATGAAGCCGGCCGGTGTCCACGTCGCGACCCCCCCCACCGACCCGGATGCCGGCACGGATCCCGATGCCGGCTCCAAAAAGGAGCCGGTGCTGGTGGCCAAGTGAGGATCGCGGTGTGAAGCTCGCTTGATCAGGGCAGTTCCGGGGCCGGGTCGAGGCGGCTGACCAGCAGCTTGTCGACCCGGTTGCCGTCCATGTCGACGACTTCGATCCGCAGCCCTTCCCACGTGAAGACATCCCCCGCCCTGGGGATGTGTTCGAGCACGTGCATCACAAAGCCGCCCAGGGTCTGGTAGCCGCCCCGGAGTTCCTCCGCCAGAGGCCGTCGGTCCACCAGATCCTCGAAGTCGGCGATGTCGAGGGCCCCGTCGAGCAGCCAGGACCCATCCTGGCGGACGATGACCATCGGGTCATCCTTGTCCGTGGCCGAGGAGAGGTCGCCGACGATCGCCTCCATCACGTCATTCAGGGTCACCAGCCCTTCGATGCCCCCGAATTCGTCGGTCACCAGGGCAATGTGGATGCCGGAGCTCTTGAACTGCTCGATCAGCTTCAGGGCCCGGGTGCTCTCCCCCACGTAGAGCGGGGCCTGGACCAGGGTCTCCACCGGGCCGGGGGCCGCGGTGAGCCGGGCCGCCAGAACGGCCCGGCCGCGCACCACCCCCACGCAGGCATCGAGGCTGCCGCGGGCCACCGGGAACAGGGAATGGTTTCCCTCGATCACCTGCTGCAGATGGGTTTCGGGGGAATCGGAGAGATCAAGCCAGCGGATATCGGTGCGGGGGGTCATGATCGCCCTGACGGGGCGGTCGGCCAGCCGGAACACCCGCTCGACCATGGCATGTTCGGCCGCCTCGAACAGGCCGGACTCCGTTCCTCTGCGCAGCAGGGTCCTGATCTCATCTTCGGTGATCTCCGGTTCGCCCCCCTCGCCGATGCCGATCAGGCTGAGCAGGCGATCGGTGGAGGAGCCGAGCAGATGGGCCAGGGGGGCCATCCAGCGCGACAGGCTCCGCATGGCGGGGGCCACCAGGCAGGCGATGCGCTCCGGGTCATGCAGAGCGATGCGCTTGGGCACCAGCTCCCCCAGCACCAGGGACAGGAAGGTGATCAGCGTGACCACCAGTCCGAGGGACAGGGGATCGGCCCAGGCCCGCAGCGGGGGTACGGCCTCCAGCAGCGGCCGCAGGCCCTCGGCCACCCGTGAACCGCCCAGGGCACCACTGAGAATGCCGATCAATGTGATGCCGATCTGCACCGTCGAGAGAAAATCGTTGGGGGATCGGATTAGTTTCAGAGCCACTTCCGCCTTGTGGTCTCCGGCCTCCGCCTGGTGCTCGAGGCGCAATCTCCGAGCCGACATCATGGCCAATTCCGAACCCGAAAAGATCCCGTTGATCAGAATCAGGAGAACAATCAGAACACCGTCGAACAGCATCGGCAATTTCAGTGGTGGCCCCTCGGCCAGCGGTCGGAGCGAACAGACAAGTTAGGGGACGCCCGCTGAAGGTCCCTGCCAGGAGACCCTGCTCCGAAATCCTGGGAGGCCTCCGATCCAGGCGATTCCCCACCCACAACGATGCCGCCCCACCCGCAGCGACGATCACCGATGCATTGGCAGCCCCTGGGGGAGCGGAACCGACAGCCGGAGTGGATGGACCAGGACGGCATCGACGCCGCTGCCCACGGGCAGGCCCTCCAGGGTCTGCGACGGATCAATGCCATCAGCGGCGCCGTGGGGTGCCTGTTCAGGCCGGTCCAGGCCCTGGCCGTCGCCCTCGGCTCCGATCGGCCCCTGCGCATCCTGGATGTGGCCTGCGGAGGCGGCGACAACACCATCGCCCTGGCGGAACGCTGCCGCAGGAGCGGACTGGCCGTGCAGGTGGACGGCTGCGACCGCAGCGCGCAGGCGGTGGCCATCGCCAGCGGCCATGGCGCCGGCCCCCCGAAGGGCAGCAGCTTTTTCCAGGCTGATGTGCTGGTGGATCCCCTGCCGGCGGATTACGACGTCATGGTCTGCAGCCTGTTCCTGCACCATCTCGAGGACACCGACGCCGTCGAGCTGCTCCGCCGCCTGGGTCAGAGCAGCCGCCACCTGGTGCTGGTGAACGACCTGATCCGCAGTCCCCTGGGCTACGGGCTGGCCTGGGTGGGCTGCCGGCTGCTGAGTCGCTCGCCGATCGTTCATTTCGATGGTCCCGTGTCCGTGCAGGGGGCCTTCCGGGTGGACGAGGCCGTTGATCTGGCGGATCGGGCCGGCCTGCGGGGGGCCCGCCTGACGCGCCACTGGCCCGAGCGCTTCCTGCTCAGCTGGCGCCGTCCCGAGCAGGCGATGGAGACGCCATGACGGCTCCCCAGTGGGATGTGGTCGTGATCGGGGCCGGGCCCGCCGGGGCCCTGGCGGCCCACCAGCTCGCACGGCAACGGCTGCGGGTGCTGCTGGTGGAGAAGCGGGCCTTTCCCCGCTGGAAGGTCTGCGGCACCTGTCTCGACGGGGTGGCCCTCCGGGCCCTGGCCCGGGCCGGCCTGCCGGACCTGGTCGACCACCTGGGAGGCGTGCCCCTCACCCACCTGCACCTCGGACTGCAGCACCGTCAGCTGGAACTGGAGCTGCCCCTGGGCCGCTCCCTCTCCCGGGGCCGCCTTGACCTGGCCCTGGGCGAGGCGGCGGTGGCCGAGGGCGCGGTGTGGCGGACGGGCACCGCAGCCACGGTGGCCGGCCCCTGCCCCGGTGGCCGGGAGGTGCGGCTGCGCAGCGGCGGCGCCGCTGAAACCACCAGCGCCCGGGTGGTGCTGGTGGCCACCGGGCTGGGCAGCCCGGGACTGACCCCTGCCGTCGGGATCCGCCGCCGGGTCCAGCCACACTCCAGGGTCGGGGCCGGTTGCCGTCTGGAGACCGGGGCAAGAAGCTACGGCGGGGGCACGATCCACATGGCGATCGGCCGCCATGGCTATGTGGGACTGGTGCGCACCGAAACCGGCGCGACCAATCTGGCGGCCGCCTTCGATCGGGACCATCTGATCCGGACCGGTGGAGCGGCCGCCGCCGCCGCGGGCGTGCTGGCGGAAGCGGGCTTCGAGCCCGTTCCCGAGGCCCATGCCGCCGCCTGGCTGGCCACCCCGGCCCTCACCGCCCAGTGCTGGCCCCCGGCGGCCGAGCGGCTGTTGCTGCTGGGGGACGCGGCCAGTTACGTCGAACCGTTCACGGGGGAGGGGATGGGCTGGGCCCTGCTGGGGGCCCTGGCGGCGGTGCCCCTGGTCGTGCAGGGACAGCACCACTGGAGCAGGGAGCTCGAGCGGCAATGGGTTCGCCGGTACGGACGGCTGATCGGATCGCGCCAGCGGCTCTGCCGGGGCCTCGCCTTCGCCCTGCGCCGGCCTGGCCTCAGCCGCTGCGCCCTGGCGGCGGTGGAGCGCTGGCCGGCCCTGGCGGCGCCCTTCCTGCACCCCTTCGATGGCGCCGGGTTGAAGTCGCTGGTCCCCGAGCCATGTCCCTGACCATCCAGGGGCTGGGCACGGCCCTGCCTCACGAACGGATCGCCCAGGCCGATGCCGCCGCCATCGCCGCCGAGGTGGCCCTGCCCCACCAGATGCCCTCCCCAGGCCAGCGCCGCCTGCTGGAGACCCTGCACCGCCGCTCGGGCGTCACCAGCCGCCACAGCGTCCTGCTCCAGCCCCACGGCAGCGACCCCAGACAGACCTTCTTCGGGGCCACCAGCCCCGGCACCGGGGAGCGGATGCGGCGCTACGCCATCGAAGCACCACCCCTGGCCCTGCGGGCCGTCCAGGCGGCCCTGGCGCAGGCCCGGCTGCCCGCCGTGCGGATCACCCATCTGATCACGGTCTCCTGCAGCGGCTTCCATGCCCCCGGCGTCGACCTGGCCCTGATGGCCGCCCTGCCGCTGGACGCCGGGGTGGCCCGCACCCACGTGGGGTTCATGGGCTGCCACGGGGCGCTCAACGGTCTGAGGGTCGCCGCCGGGTTCACCGGGGCCCAGCCGGAGGCCTGCGTGCTGCTGTGCGCCGTCGAGCTCTGCAGCCTCCATCTCCAGTACGGCTGGGATGGGGAGCGGATCGTGGCCAATGCCCTGTTCGCCGATGGCGCCGCCGCGCTGGTGGTCACAGGGGAGCCGCCGGCGCCGGGGGGACCGGCCACGGCACCGCTGGGGCGGCTGATCGCCAGCGGCTCTCTGCTGGTGCCCGCCAGCACGGAGGCCATGTCCTGGGAGATCGGGGACCACGGCTTCGCCATGGGCCTCTCCCCGCAGGTCCCTGGCCTGATCGGCGAGCATCTGCGGCCCTGGCTGGAGGAGTGGCTGGCCACCCACGGCCTGAGCCTTGACGCCATCGGCTGCTGGGCCGTGCACCCCGGTGGACCCCGGATCCTCTCGGCGGTCACGAAGGGCCTGGATCTCGATCCAGGTCTGATCGAACCCTCGCGGTCGGTCTTGCGGGACTACGGCAACATGTCGTCCCCGACGCTTCTGTTCATCCTCGAACGCCTGCGGCGCAGCGGTGCGTCCGGGCCCTGCCTGGCCATGGCCTTCGGACCCGGGCTGTGCATCGAGGTGGCCCTGCTGGCATGAACCGGGCCCCGGGCGCCCGGGGGAAACGCCGGACGGGTCAGCCCCCCAGACGGCTGAAGTCGGCCAGCACCGAGGCCTGGTTGCGCAGCACCGCCAGCAGCCGCAGCCGGTTGCGGCGCACCTCGGGCTCGTCGCACAGCACCATGACGCTGTCGGGGCCATCGAAGAAGGCGGCCAGGGTGGTGCCGCTCTCCCCCAGCAGCCGGGCCAGCGGTTCGTAGCGGCTGGTGCCACTGGCGGCCGCATGGACCCCCAGCCGTTCCAGCACCGCCAGCACGGCCGCCTCGCTCGGAGAAGCGAAGAACGCCGGATCCACCACCCCCTGGGGGTTGACCTGATCCGCCGCCAGGTCGGCCTGCTCCGCCAGCCGGGAGGCCCGCTGCACCACCGCCTGCACCAGGGGCAGGCTGCCTTCGCTGCGCAGGCGCCGCAGCAGCTCCACCCGGGCCCGGGCATCAGCCGGGTCCCGCAGCAGCCGCTCCAGGGAGACGCCATCGCCGGCCACCGCCTGGACCAGATCGGCACCGAAGCCCTCCTCCTCCAGCAGGCTGGCCAGCCGCTGGCGCAGGAAGTCGAGCAGGTCGGCGGCCAGGGTCAGGGGCTGCACCGCCAGCTCGGGCAGCAACGGCTGCCAGTGGGCCGTGGCCTCGGCCATCAGGGCCACCAGGTCGAGCGACCAGTCCCGATCCCAGAGGATCTGCAGCAGTCCGTTGCCCGCCCGGCGCAGGGCATAGGGATCGGAGGAGCCGCTGGGCCGCTCGCCCCTGGCGAAGATGCTGAGCAGCAGCTCCAGCCGTTCCGCCAGGGCCAGCACCGCCCCCGCCTCGGAACCCGGCAGGGCGTCACCGGCACCGCGGGGCTGGTAGTGCTCCAGCACCGCCAGGGCCACGGCGCGGGACTCGCCCTCCGCCAGCAGGTACTTGGCCCCCATCACCCCCTGCAGCTCCGGGAATTCCCCCACCATCTGGCTCACCAGATCGTGCTTGCACAGGGGGGCGGCCCGCCGGGCGGCCACGGCGGCGGTGTCAGCCAGCGGCAGGCGACGGCAGAGCCGATCCGCCAGCCAGGCCAGGCGCTGGCTGCGGTCGGCCAGGCTGCCGAGCCCTTCGGCGAACGTGACCCGATCGAGGGCCTCGACCCGCTCGGCGCTGCTCTGGCGGCGATCGGCCGCCAGGAAGAAGGCCGCGTCCGCCAGCCGCGCCCGGAGCACCCGCTCATTGCCGCGCCGGATCGTGTCAGCGGCGGCCACCAGGCCGTTGGACAGACACAGGAAGCGGGGCATCAGGGCCTCGCCGGCCTCCAGGGCCAGGGGATCGGCCGCGGCGTTCGCCAGGCGCAGGGGCACGTAGCGCTGGTGGGAGCGCATCACGGTGCTGAGCACCTCCGGGGGGAGGGCCAGGTAGTCGGTGTCGATGGAGCCCTCGATCAGGCGGGGGGACTCCACCAGGTCGACCAGTTCATCGAACAGGGCCTCCGGCAGATCCAGCTCGGCTCCTGCCGCTGTCGCCCCCGCCTCCAGGGCGGTGCGGATCGCGGCACCCCTGGCCTCCCGGTCGACCTGGACATCGGCCGCCTCCAGGGCGGCGGCGTAGCCCGCGGCGGAGGGAATCGTCACGGTCCCGGGATGGAGGCGATGCCCGCGGCTGAGGCGGTCGCTGGCCAGGGGCGGATCGACGTCGCTGAGCGCCACCGGCACCACCGCCTCATCGAGCAGCGCCACCAGCCAGCGCAGGGGCCGGCTGAAGCGGCCATCACCGGCGCCCCAGCGCATGAAGCGCCGCCCCTGCAGGGAACGGATCCAGCCAGGGATGCAGCCGGCCAGCACCTCGGCGGTGGGGCGGCCGGCCTCGGTGGTGCGGGCGAAGACGAAGGGGCCCTTGTCGGTGTCGCGGATCTCCAGCTGGTCGGGGCTGCAGCCGCAGCGCCGGGCGAAGCCCATGGCGGCCTGGGTCGGCTGGCCATCGCGGAACGCCTGCTGGGCCGGCGGACCCTTGCGGTCCTCGACCAGATCCTCCTGCTGGCGGGGCAGGCCGGTGACGGTCACGGCCAGGCGCCGGGGGGTGCCGCCGGTTCGGATGGCGTCGCAGGCGAGGCGGGCTTCCTGCAGGTCGCGGGCCACGATCGCCTGCAGCTGGGGCTGGGCCAGGCGCACGAAGTCGGCCGGCAGTTCCTCGGTTCCGATCTCCAGAAGAAAGGTGGCCATGCAGGGGAGCGGGCAGAACGCGACTGTATGCAAAGGAGGGAAACGGCCGGAACCTCCGGCGGGGCGCCCCGTCCCGTTCGCTAGTTTCAGTTCAGATACCCGTCCCCATGCCGATGTCCTCGACGACGGTCGCCGACAGCACGTCGCTCCCATCGGCTCCCCCCGCCAAGCCCCCCACCAAGCAGGAGGCACTCAAGGCCGGCAGCGGCCACCTGCACGATCCCCTGGCGGGCGAACTGGGCAACGATCTGCCCAGCTTCACCGATCCTGCCGTTCAGATCCTCAAGTTCCACGGCAGTTACCAGCAGGACGACCGGGACAAACGTCGCAAGGGAGCTGACAAGGACTGGCAGATGATGCTGCGGCTGCGCAACCCCGGCGGGCGCATCCCCACCTCCCTTTACCTGGCGCTCGATGCCCTCGCCGACCGGCTGGGCAACGGCACCCTGCGGATCACGACGCGCCAGGCCTTCCAGATGCACGGGGTCCAGAAGACCGATCTCAAGGAGGTGATCGGCGGCATCGTGCGGGCCCTGGGCTCCACCCTCTCGGCCTGCGGGGACATCAACCGCAACGTGATGGCCCCGGCCGCTCCGTTCGAGCGCGATGGCTACCCGGAGGCCCGCCTGCTGGCCGATCAGATCGCCGACCTGCTGGCCCCCCAGGCCGCCGAGGGCTCCTATCTCGACCTCTGGGTGGACGGGGACCTCAGCTACCGGATCAAGCCCAAAGGGCCCGTGAAGAAGGCGCGCAGGCTCCAGGAGAGCGGTCCCGTGTTCAGCGGTGACGCGGCCGAACCGCTCTACGGCTCCACCTACCTGCCGCGCAAGTTCAAGGTGGCCGTCACGGTCCCCGGGGACAATTCGGTGGACCTGCTGACCCAGGACATCGGCCTGGTGCTGTTCAGCGACCCCTCCGGCCGGCCCCTGGGCTGCAACGTCTATGTGGGCGGTGGCATGGGGCGGACCCACAACAAGGAGGAGACCTTCGCCCGCACGGCCGATCCCCTCGGCTACGTGGCCGCCGCCCATGTGCTGGAGCTGGTGCAGGCGATCGTGGCCCTGCAGCGCGACCACGGCGACCGGGAACAGCGCCGCCACGCCCGGATGAAGTATCTGATCCACGACCGGGGGGTGGACTGGTTCCGCACCGAGCTGGGCCGCTACTTTCCCCATCCGATCAAGGGGATGCGGCGGGAGCCCCCCGCCGTGCTCACCGACTACCTGGGCTGGCACCGCCAGTCGCCGGGCCTCTGGTTCGTGGGCCTGCCGGTGCTGTGCGGCCGCCTGCAGGGGGAGCTCAAGAGCGGCCTGCGCCGTCTCATCGAGACCTACCAGCTGGAGGTGCGGCTCACCCCCAACCAGGACCTGCTGCTCTGCAACATCGGCAGCGCCCAGCGGGGGTCGGTGCGGGAGGGTCTGGCGGCCCTCGGCCTCACCGCCCCCGAGGCGCCGGCGCCCCTGGCCCGCCATGCCCTCGCCTGCCCCGCCCTGCCCCTGTGCGGCCTGGCCATCACTGAAGCCGAGCGGATCCTCCCCGGGGTGCTCGATCGCCTCGAGGCCCTGCTGGAGCGGCTGGAGATCAGCAAACCCCTGCTGGTGCGCATGACGGGCTGCCCCAACGGCTGCGCCCGCCCCTACATGGCCGAGATCGGTCTGGTGGGCAGCGCCGTCGACACCTACCAGCTGTGGCTCGGCGGCAGCCACGGCCTGACCCGGCTGGCCAGTCCTTATCTGGAGAAAATGCCCCTGGAGAAGCTGGAGGCCACCCTGGAGCCGCTGCTGGTGGCCTGGCGCGACGAGGGGGGGACCCGCAGCCGCTTCGGCGACTTCGTCGAGCGGATCGGCGCTGAACGGGTCGGCCAGCTGCTGGCCGCCGCCTGATGGGCCGCCCCTGCGCCGGCCCCATCCAGACTCTGCTGGGCTCCCTGCTCGGCACGGTGCTGGCGGGTCTGCTGCCGGGACCGGGGCAGGCCAGTGAGGCGGCGGAACGCCCGCGTGCGCCCCAGGCCCCGGTGCAGTATTTCCAGTCCGATCCCCTGGCCTGCCAGCCGGATGCCATCAGGGCCGCCTACAAGGCCCATCTGCAGCCCTTCGCCGACCAGAGCCCGGCGGTGCTGGCCAAACTGCGCCGCGTCCAGGACGACATGACCCTGGCCAGCCTCAAGCGCTGCGTCCAGAAGGGACTGCTGACCCGCCCCCAGGCCAGCGTGCTGTTCCGGGAACTGGGCCTGACCCTGCCGGGCACCGTGATCCCGGTGACCAGCGCCCCGGCACCCGGCACCGCTCAGCCGGCACCTTCCGCGGCACCGGCCACGCTTCCCGCGACGGCCCCGTAGAGCGCCTGCGGTTCGCCGCGGCGCCAGGCCCAGAGCTGGTCGCCGTGGCTGAAATGCCACCACTCGTTGGGGTGCTGGGCGAAGCCTGATTCCTCCATCACCGCCGCCAGCAGCCGGCGCCGCTCGTGCCAATCGGCGGCCTCGCTGCCGGGGGCGGCCTCCGCGTAATGCTCGGGCTCGGAGATGGCTCCGATCGCATCGATCTCGCCGCCCATGGCCAGCGGGCGTCCGCTGGCCTCGGCCAGGGTGAGATCCACCGCGGCCCCGGTGCTGTGGGGGGGCGGGGTGGCCGGATCGGCACTGGGTGGGGCCCAGAAGCGATCCACCTCCGCCGCCACGGCCTGCTGGGGGAGGCCGAAGGCCTCCGGGTCGAGGCCCCGGTCGCGGCAGGCCGCACGGAAGGCGTGGCGCACCATGAACGCCTGCACGGCGAGGGGTCGCCAGGCGTCGAAGATGGCCAGCCGCCACTGGGGCCGGTGCTGCCGCAGCCGCTCCTGGGCCCGCTCCAGCCGCTCGATCACCCCCCGGCGCAGCCGGAACGGGCTGGCCGCGGGGCCATAGGGCGCCCCCAGGGCCTGGTAGGGGTGGGGCTCCAGGCGCCACAGGCCCGGCGGCAGGTCCTCCAGGGGCTCGCCGGCATCGGCGATGGGGATCGGGCTCCAGGGGCGCAGGGGCGGCATGGGGGAGGCGGGCGCGGGTCGGACCGGTGGGCCCGGTGGTCTGGATCAATTCAACTGGGCCGCCTCCACCGAGCGGCGCCGCTGGGCCTCGAGGGCCCCGCGCAGGTGCGGGTGGCGGGCCAGGTCCGGGTCCTCCGCCAGGATCCGCCGTGCCGCCAGCCGCGCCTCCTCCAGCACCGCTCCGTCGTCGCTGAGGCTGGCCAGGGCCAGGTCCGGCAGGCCCGACTGGCGGGTGCCGAGCACCTGGCCGGGGCCCCGCAGCCGCAGGTCCATCTCAGCGATCTCGAAGCCGTCGCTGCTGCGGGCCAGCAGCTCCAGCCGCTGGCGGGCCATGGCGTTGTCGCCCTCGTGCAGCAGCAGGCAATGGGAGGCGGCGGCCCCCCGGCCCACCCGGCCCCGCAGCTGGTGCAGCTGGGCCAGGCCGAAACGCTCGGCGTGCTCGATCACCATCACGCTCGCCTCCGGTACGTCCACCCCCACCTCCACCACCGTGGTGGACACCAGCACCTGGGAGCGCCCCTCCTGGAAGGCGCTGATGGCCCGCTGCTTCTCCTCCCCGGTCATCCGCCCGTGCAGCAGGCCCACCGTGAGCTCGGGGAACACCTCCTCATCGAGGTGGCGGTGCACCTCCACGGCGGAGCGCAGGTCGAGCTTTTCCGATTCCTCCACCAGGGGCAGCACCACGTAGGCCCGCTGCCCCTGGGCCACCTCCTGGCGCACCAGTTCCCAGGCCCCCGCGCGCTCCGATCCCCGCAGCAGGCGGGTGCGGATCGGGGTGCGGCCCGGCGGCAGCTCATCGATCTGGCTGAGGTCGAGGTCGCCGTGGATCGAGAGGGCCAGGGTGCGGGGGATGGGGGTGGCGGTCATCGTCAGCAGGTGGGGCTGGAGCCCCTTGGCCAGCAGCCGATTGCGCTGCCGCACCCCGAAGCGATGCTGCTCATCCACCACCACCAGGCCGAGTCGGTCGAACTGCACCGGATCCTCGAGCAGGGCGTGGGTGCCCACCAGCAGCTTCACCTGGCCGTTGACCAGGTCCTGCAGCACCTGGCGGCGTCGGCGGGCGGGGGTGGAGCCGGTGAGCAGCTCGATGCTGACGTCGAGCTGGGGCAGCCAGCCGGCCAGCTTGTGGAAGTGCTGGGCCGCCAGCACCTCGGTGGGTGCCATCAGGGCCCCCTGACAGCCGGCGGCAATGGCCCCCAGCAGGGCCGCCAGGGCCACCACCGTCTTGCCGCTGCCCACGTCCCCCTGGACCAGCCGGGCCATGGGCTGGGGGCGCTCCATGTCGGCGCGGATCTCCGCCAGCACGCGGCTCTGGGCGCCGGTCAGGGGGAAGGGCAGCAGGTCGAGGAAGCGGCTGACCAGGTCCTCGCCGCCGCTGGGCAGCAGCAGCGGCGGGGCCGGAGCGCGGCGCAGGCGCTCCCGCCGCTGCCCCAGGGCCAGCTGCAGCAGCAGGAACTCATCAAACACCAGGCGCCGGCGGCAGCGCTGCAGCTCCTCCCGGTCGGCGGGCCGATGGAGCCCCAGCAGCGCCTCACCGCGGCGCGCCAGGCCCAGCTCCAGGCGCAGGGGCTCCGGCAGGGGATCGGGCCAGCGGCTCGCCGCCGGCAGCACCGCGGCGATGGCCCGGGCCAGGGTCTCGCCGCTGAGCCCCTCGGTGAGGGCGTAGACGGGCACGAACCGGCCGATCCGCTCCGATCGCACCGGCGCTCCGGGGGCCTCCAGCACCTCCAGCAGCGGGTCGGCGAAGCAGGGGCCGTAGGGGCTGTCCTTGACCAGGCCGCTGACGGCCACCGTGGCCCCCACCGGGTAGAGCCGCTGCTGGGCCTTGAGCCAGCCCGGGCTGCTGAAGCGGCGGCCGGCGAAGAAGCGCGTCACCCGCAGCCGGCCCGTCACGTCCTGCACCTGCAGCTCCAGGATCGCCAGGTTGGGGTTGCGGGGGCTGCCGAAGGCATGGCAGCGGCGCACCGTCGCCACGATGGTGGCGGTCCGCCCCGGCTCCAGGGCCGCGATCCGCACCAGGTGGGCGTAATCGAGGTAGTCGCGGGGGTAGTGGTGCACCAGGTCGCGCACCACCAGCAGGCCGAGGGCGGCGAGACGGGTGGCGGTCTTCACTCCGATGCCGGGCACCTCCGCCAGGGGCGTCGGGGGATCAAGCCCCCGGGGGCCACCGCCGTTCGGCACCGCCGCCGGTCCGGCGGGAGCCAGCCGCAGGCGTGGGGGACCGACGGGCCGCACCTCCTGCCGCCGGCGACGCAGCTCGTGCAGCGCCTGCCGCAGGCGCCGCACCAGGGTCTGGCGACCCGCCAGCGCCAGATCGCCGTAGCCGGCGGCGTCCCGGGCGAGGGCGGCCAGCTGCTGGCGCTCGGCGGGCTCGAGCCCCTCAGGCGGCACCGCCAGGGTGGTGGCGAGGAAGCCGCTGAACCGGTCGCGACGGCCCTGGAGATCGCCGAAGCCGGCTTCGGCCTCCAGGCGGCAGGCCAGTTGCAGGGGCGTGCACCAGCTCTCCAGGACCTCCGGCGACGGCAGCGCCGGTCCCTCCACGGAGGGGGGGCCGTTCAGTCGTTCGGAATCGATGGGGGGCGGATGTCCTGCAGCCAAAGCTGTTCGGCCTGATGGATCCGTAACCGCCGTTGCAGGCGACGGAACTGCTGGGCCATTCTGCGAACCTCCTGACGATGCTGCTGCAGCCGCCGCCGGCAGGTGCGCAGGCGGGGCTCCTCCAGCTCCAGATCGGTGGGCCGCAGCAGCACCGCCAGGGTCTGGGCCTGGGGGGCACGGGCGCCAGGGAAGGGCAGGGGCAGCCGCATCAGGTTGGCGGGGGCGGCCATGGTCTCGAGCTGGCCGGCCAGCACCGCATCCAGCAGGCTCACCGGCAGCAGGCTGCGGCTGACGCCGCCGCGCAGCAGCTCGACATTGACGGCGTGGGAGAGGTTGCGCAGGCGCCGGCCCAGAGCCAGCTCCATGCCGTCCATCCAGCGCAGCACCCGCTCGGGATCGTCAGGCAGTCGTCCCGCCTGCCACAGGGTGTCCGCCGGTTCCGGCCCGGACCCTCCCGGGGTCCCGTCCGGGGCGTCATCTTCGGAATCCGCCTCGGAGTCCTCATCGGGATCCTCGTCAGGGTCCTCGGGCTGGGCGCCGTCCCGATGCTGCGGAGGCCCGTCGTCCGGATCGCCCCGCCGCCCTTCGTCTCGGTCCGGCGGGGGGGCCTCGCCACGGCCCAGGGGCCCCCAGAGGAAGGATCCGCCGGCCAGGGGCGGGGCGAAGGCGATCTGCACCGAACCGGGCGGCAGGGGCTCCGGCTCCCCGGCCCCGCCGTCCCCCTCCCAGGTGAGTTCCTCCAGCAGCTGCTCCCGCTCATGACGGTCGCGCCGCTGGCGTTCCCGGGAGATCTGGGCCGCCAGGATCACCAGCTGCTCCACCGTGAGCAGGCTGCAGCACCGTCCCACCAGCTCCTGGATCTGGCCATGCAGCAGGCGCCGGCGCTCAACCGGAAGCTCGCTGTAGCGCAGCGGGTGGACCTGGGTGGCGAGATGGAAGCAGGCCTGGCGGACCTGCTGGGGCAGCACCTGGCGCAGCACCTGCAGGTACAGGGCGACGTGGCGGTAGAGCTCCGGGTTCGACTGACTCAGCCGCCGGGACAGGGCCTGGAGCTGACCCGGCAGATCGATCGAATCGGACGGGTCGCTCAACGGCTCCGGCTCAGGCCGCCTTGCCCATCGCCGCCACTTCGGCGGCGAAATCCGACTGCTCCACCTCAATGCCCTCGCCGAGGGTGTAGCGGGTGAAGCGGCGCACGCGGATGTTCTCGCCGGTCTTGCCGGCGGCCGACTTGACCATCTCACCCACGGTCACGGTGTTGTCGCGGATGAAGGGCTGGTCCATCAGGGCCAGTTCCTTGAGGCGCTTGCCGATGCGCCCCGCCACGATCTTCACCTTCATCTCCTCCTTCTTGCCGGCGAGATCGTCGCGACCCATCTCGATGGACTTCTCGCGCTCCGCCACTTCGGGGGGGATGTCGTCGGTGCTGACGTATTCCACGTTGGGGCAGGCGGCGATCTGCATCGCCACGTTGCGCACCAGCTCCTGGAAGAGTTCACCGCGGGCCACGAAATCGGTCTCGCAGTTCACCTCCACCAGAACGCCGACGCGGGCACCGGTGTGGATGTAGCTGCCGACGGCCCCTTCGGCCGCCGTGCGGCCGGCCTTCTTCTCGGCGGTGGCAATGCCCTTCTGGCGCAGCCATTCGGCGGCCTTGGTGGCATCCCCGCCGGATTCGGTGAGGGCCTTCTTGCAGTCCATCATGCCGGCGCCGGTCTTGTCGCGCAGGTCCTTGACGAGCTTCGCTGTGATCTCAGCCATGGGGTGGGAGTGGGGGAGGTCGGGAGGGAGAGAACGGCTCAGGCGTCGTCGTCGCCGCCGCGCTGATCCTGCGCTCCATGGCGGCCTTCATTGATGGCATCCGCCAGCCGACCCAGCACCAGCTGGACGGAACGCACGGCGTCGTCGTTGCAGGGGATGGGAACGTCGCAGAGATCGGGGTCGCAGTTGGTGTCGAGCATCGACACCAGGGGGATGTCGAGCTTGCGGCACTCGAGCACGGCGTTGGTCTCGCGGCGCTGGTCCACCAGCACCACCACATCGGGCAGCCGGCGCATGTTCTTCAGACCGCCGAGGTACTTCTGCAGGCGGTCGAGTTCACGACGCAGCACGGCAGCTTCCTTCTTGGGCCGCATGGCGATGGCGCCGGAGGACTCCATCCGCTCCAGGTCCTTGAGACGGTCGATGCGGGCCCGCATCGTGCTCCAGTTGGTGAGCATGCCGCCCAGCCAGCGCTGATTCACATAGGAGGCGCCGCAGCGGGCCGCTTCCTGGGCGATGACCTCGGAGGCCTGCTTCTTGGTGCCGACGAACAGGAAGCGTTTGCCGCTGCGGGCGGCACTGCGGGTCCATTTGTAGGCGTTGTTCATGCAGACGGCGGTCTGCACGAGATCGATGATGTGGACTCCGTTGCGCGCGCAATAGATGTAGCGCGACATCTTGGGATTCCAGCGACGGGTCTGGTGTCCAAAGTGGGCACCAGCCTCCATCATCTCGGAGAGAGTGACGACAGCCATGGGGTTGGGGGGGTTTCGGGTTGGCCTCCACCTGCCAGGGATGCCGCGCCACAGGAAGGGCAGCGGATCACCCGAAACGTGCAGGTGTGCGGTGTTGGGGTTACCCCGTCAACCTACCAAATGGCCCTGCTGGCGGGCTTCGGCGTGGAGGGCCCGCACCCCGAAGCGGTTGAGGGGCAGCCGCAGCAGCTCCATCGCCAGGCCCGCCTGGCCACGGCGGATCAGCCAGCGCAGCAGGGGCCGCAGGCTGCGTTCATTGATCAGGCCGCCGAGGGTGAGCAGCTCCCAGAGCACCAGGTGCAGCCAGGTGTACTGGATGATGAAGCGCACCCGCCAGGTGGGGTGCTTGCGGTAGAAGACCAGACCCATCCGGGCCCGCTCCCGCTCCACCCGCACCAGATCGGGAATCTGCTCGAGGCTCAGGGGCGGATGCCAGTGGTACCCCACCGCCTCGGGGCAGCGCACCAGCCGCACGCCCATGCGGCGCAGCCGTTCGCCGAGTTCGAGGTCCTCCCAGCCGTAGAGACGGAAGCCGGTGTCGAACAGGCCCGACTGCTCCAGCACCCGGCGGTCGATCGCCACATTGCCGGTGGCGAAGTAGGCCCAGGAGAGGTCCCGCAGCTTGTGGGGCTCGGTGGTCGGGTCGTCAAAGTTGTGAGTGTTGATCACGGCGCCGTAGGTGAAGCAGAGCCGGTCGCCGCTCTCATCCCAGGACCGGGCCAGGGCTGTGGCGTGGTGCAGCAGGAACCGCTCCGTCACCACCAGGTCGCTGTCGATGAAGACGATCACATCGCCACGGGCCTCCTCCACGCCGCGGTTGCGCCCTTCGGCCGGACCGCCGTGGTCCTGGCGGATCAGCCGCAGATGGGGAAAGGCAGTGGCGTGGGCATCCAGCCAGCGCACCGTGTCGTCGGTGGAGCCGTCGTCAACGAGCACCACCTCATAGGCCTGCAGGGGGCCGCCGGTCTCCTGGCGCTCCAGGGCCTGCAGGCACTGGCGCAGGATCGGCAGCCGGTTGTAGGTGGGGATGACGACGCTGATGAACATCGGGTGACGGTGTAAGGACCACGGTGGGGAGACCACGGTGGAGGGGCCATGAAAAAGGGGGGATCCGCAGCGAATCCCCCCGGTGCCGCCATGGCCGGACCGGTCCGGTCAGTCGGCGGCGCCGCCGTTGTTGGCCGTGCCGGTCACACCGTTGCCGGCCCCTTCACCGCGGCCGTCGTTGCGCAGCTTGCGCTTCTTGAACTTGCGGGCGTAGGCCCGGTTGCGCTCCTGCTTTTCCTTCTTGAGATTCCTGCGTTTCGACATAGGGGATGGGAGCCTTGAAAAGACTGGAAGATTCCACCCTACTCACCCGACCACGGCCTCCTGGGCCCAGAGCCGGCCGTCCTCCATCCGCACCAGGCGGTCGGCCACATCAAGGATGCGGGGATCGTGGGTCACCATCAGCACCCCGCAGCCCTCGTCGCGGGCCAGGCGCTGGAGCAGTTCCACCACCTCGCGGCCGGTGCGGCTGTCGAGGGCGGCGGTGGGTTCGTCGGCCAGGAGCAGGCGGGGGTGGGCGGCCAGGGCGCGGGCAATGGCCACCCGCTGCTTCTGGCCGCCGGAGAGGTCGTGGGGCAGCTTGCCCAGGTGATCGGAGAGGCCCACGGCCCGCAGCCATTCCCGTGAGAGGTCGCGGCGGGCGCGATAGCTCAGATCGGGCAGCAGGTCGGCCCCCATCTGCACGTTCTGCTCGGCGGTGAGGCAGCGCAGCAGGTTGTGGCCCTGGAAGATCATGCCGACGCTGCGTCGCAGCAGCTGGCGCTCATGGCGGCTGGAGCCGTTCAGCTCGCAGCCCAGCACCCGCACCGACCCCTCCATCACCTGCCGCAGGGCCCCCACCAGGGTGAGCAGGGTGGTCTTGCCGCAACCCGAGGGACCGGTGAGCAGCACCACCTCGCCGGGGTGGATCTCCAGGTCGATGCCCTGCAGCACCTGGCGCCGCATCGCGCCGGTGCCGTACCAGTGGCTGAGGCCCCGCACCGCGACCGTGGCGGGGCCATCGCCGCTGGTGGCGGCGGCTGGGGCGGTTCCGGGCAGGAGGGTGGTCATCGGTTCGGAAGCAGGCTCGGCTCAGAAGATGTCGGCCGGATCGGCGTCGCCCAGCTTGCGCATCGCCATCGCCGCCGATCCCATGCACATCACCAGGATCATCAGGAAGACGGTCATGGCCCGGTCGCCGGCCATCGCCACGGGCAGCTTGGTGGCGGCATGGATGGCGGCGTACAGCACCTGACCGGCGGCGTAGGCCGGCAGGTAGCCGAAGATCGCCAGCAGCAGCCCCTCACGGGCCACCACGCCGAGCAGGGTGAGCAGGCTGTACCCCATGGCCATCAGGGTGGCGTACTCCGGCAGGTGGTCGCTCACATCCGAGTAGAGGATCTGATAGACGATCACGCAGCCCACCACGAAGCCCATGGCGGCGCCGAGGGTGAAGATGAAGCCGATGGCGGTGCTGGTGCGCCAGTAGTCCATCTCCAGATCCAGGAAGCCCTGCTTGGTGAGCACGGTGACGTCCTCCGGCAGCAGGCGTTGCAGGCGCTGCACCGCCCGGGCGGGGTCGGCCCCGGGGCGCAGGCGGATCAGGCCCAGTTCGATGCTGCCCGGCGGCGTGTTGGGCAGCAGGCTGAGGAAGGTCTCCCGGCTGGTGAGGATGTTGCCGTCGGCGCCGAAGGAGGCCCCGGCGGTGAACAGGCCCGCCACCCTCAGGCGTTTGCCGGCCACTTCGCTCTCCACGGTGCGCCCCTCGCGGAACCACTTGGCCACCGGACCGAACTCGTCCCGGGACTGGTCATCGAAGAGCACCCGGCCCTTCTGGGTGAGGCGCGGCGCCATGGCCGTCACGGCCGGGTCGATGAACAGGGGATCCCGGGGCTCGAACCCCAGGGCCAGGATCGAGCGCGTGCCCTTGGTCTGGGGGTTGCGCCAGAGCAGCAGGTTCCAGTGGACCGGTGTGGTGCCGGTCACGTCCGGATCAGCCATCGCCTGCACCAGACGACGCTGGGGGAAGCCGGCCATGCTGATCGAGCTCTTGGTGCGCGGGCTGAGCAGCACCAGATCGGTGTCGAACAGCTTGTGCACCGTGACGCTGGAGTCGAACAGGGCGTCGCGGAAGCCCAGCTGCATGAACATCAGGATCCCGGCGAAGGTGATCCCGGCCAGGGCCACCGCCAGGCGCATCGGCTGGCGGGTGAGCAGCAGCCAGGCCAGCGGGATGCGGCGTCCCTGCCAGAGGGTCATGGCTGCATGCGGGCGATGACCTTCAGGCCGCTGAGGTCGGCCACCCGGGCTCCATCCTGGGGATCGAGACGCACCCGCACTTCGACGACGCGGGCATCGGCATCGCCGGTGGGATCGGTGGAGAGCACCTCCCGCTGGCGGACCTGGGGACTGATGCGCCGCACGGTGCCCCGGAGCGTGCCGTCGAAGCCGCCGTTCTCGCTGGTCAGGGTGACGGCCTGGCCGACCCGGACCCGGTCGATGTCGCTCTCGTAGACCTCCACGGAGGCCTCCATGCGGTCGCTGGCCCCCAGCTCGAGGATGCCCTTGTCGCCGGGTCGTTCGCCGACGCGGGACTGGATGCGCAGCACGGTGCCGTCGATCGGGGCCCTCAGTTCGGTGTTGACCAGATCGGTGCCGGCCTTGACCAGGGAGGCCCTGGCCTCCTGCAGCTGGCCCTGGAGCTCGAGCGTGCGCTGCTCCAGCACATCCAGGTCGGCGGCGGAAAAGGCACCGTCACTGGCCAGGCGGCGGTAGCGCGCCAGGTCCCGGGTCTGGATCGTGAGGCGGCGGCTGAGGTTGGCGATCCGGGTGCGGATCAGCTCCAGCTCCGCCCGCTGCAGCGGCTGGTTGTCGAAGCGGGCCAGCAGCTGGCCGGCCCGCACCCGGTCGCCCTCCGCCACCAGCAGCTCGGTGATGCGGGGGCTGCCGCCGATGCCGGTGATCGGCGCCGCCAGGACGCGGACGTCACCGTCGGGCTCCAGCTGCCCCAGGGCCGCCACGGCCTCCACCGGCGCCGGCGGCCGGGCGACGGCGGCCGCCGGGGGTCTGGCGGGCTGGAGACGCTGATACAGCACGACACCTCCCACCACCAGGCCGACCACGCCGGCAACGATCAGGCCGTTGCGGAGGGGACCGGTGGGTCGTCGAAGAGCAGGTCCTCGATGTAGCGGTCGGCCCACTGGGGGTTGAAGGCCTTCTCCAGCACCCTCCGGGTCTTGTCGTTTTGTTTCTGTTGCTTGCAATACCTCAGCTGCCCGCGCCATCGCGCAACCGTAGCTGGATCGTCAGGAGCTTGGGAAGGGCTGGTCGCGGCCGCTGCCGCCAGCACGCCGAGGAAGGTGGCCACCTCCTCGACGAACCCCCGCTCCTCCGCCTCCGACTCCGGCCGCACGAACAGGACGTGGGGGGAGAAGATCGAGCCCCAGGGGGGCAGCTCGCGCACCTGGGCGAAGGCGGGCCGGTCGCGACCGGCCAGGGCCTCGGAGATGGGCTCCGGCAGGGTCTCCCCCACCGGCGAGAGGTCGACGATCGCGGCGCTCACCCCGCCCCGACCCGCGACGATGTCGGCGCCGAACACCGGCAGGTCGTGGCGGGGGTCGGGGAAGAAGACGCAATGGAGGATCTGCAGCCCGGCCCCGAGGCGCGCCGTTTCCAGGTGCAGCTTGCGCAGGCCCCGGCAGCGATGCACCTCGTTGCGGATGAACAGGGCATCCCCGTCCAGGCTGCCGCTGATCGCCTCCAGTTCGGGGTCGATCGCCAGGGGGGCCAGATCCGGCAGAGCGTTGCGACAGAGCCGGATCCGCTCCGCCAGGGCATCCACCAGGGGATGGATGCCACCGTCGACGGCCGGAGCGACCTCACCCATGGACACGGCGTCACAGCAGAATGCGGATCCTGCCATGCATCCGTGAGCGATTCCCTGGGTTGTTGCGGGTCCTTGCTGCCCGGTCTGGCCGCCCCCGTCAGCCACACCCTCGCCAACGGGGTCGAACTGGTGCAGCTCGACCTGCCGGATGCCCCCCTGGTCTGCCTGGATTTCTGGTGTCGCGCCGGCAGCGCCTTCGAGGGGCCCTCGGAGAGCGGCCTGGCCCATTTCCTCGAGCACATGGTGTTCAAGGGCAGCGACGGGCTGGCGGCCGGGGAGTTCGACCGCCGCATCGAGGCCCTGGGGGGCAGCAGCAACGCCGCCACCGGCTTCGATGACGTCCACTTCCACGCCCTGATGCCGCCGGAGGGGGCGGCCGAAGCCCTCGATCTGCTGATGGATCTGGTGCTCCAGCCCCGGCTTGACCCCGACAGCTTCGCCATGGAGCGGCAGGTGGTACTGGAGGAGCTGGCCCAGAGCGAGGACCAGCCGGAGGAGGTGGCCCTGCAGCGGCTGCTGTCCCTGGCCTGTCCCGACCACCCCTATGGACGGCCGATCCTGGGGCGGCGCCAGGAGCTGCTCGACCATGACCCGGCCGCCATGGCGGCGTTCCACCGGCGCCAGTACGCCGCCGGCCGCTGCGTGCTGTCTCTGGCCGGGGCCGTCGGCGACGGCGCCCTGATTGAGCGGGCCGCGAGCGGTCCACTGGCCTCCCTGGCGGCGAGCGACGTGCCGATGGTGCCGGCGGAGCTGCGGGTCACCCCGGGGCTGCATCGGCTGGCGGTGCCGCGGCTCGAGGCCGCCCGGCTGCTGATGCTGTGGTGGCTGCCGCCCGCCGCCGATCTGGAGGCCATGGCCGGGGCCGACCTGGGCACCACCGTGCTGGCGGAAGGGCGCCGCAGCCGCCTGGTGGAGCGACTGCGGGAGCAGCTGCAGATCGTGGAGAGCATCGATCTGGATCTCCATGCCATGGAGGGCGGCAGCATCGCCCTGCTGGAGGCCGTCTGCGATCCCGAGGAGCTGGGGGAGGTGCGGCAGGCCATCGATCAGGTGTGGCAGGAGCTCCGCCAGGACGTCCTGGGTGCGCAGGAATGGGGGCGGGCCCGGCGCCTTGTCGCCAACGGCTACCGCTTCTCCCTGGAATCCCCCGGCGGCGTGGCCTCCCTGATCGGCAGTGGCCGCCTCTGGGGCCGGCCCCAGGCTCTCGGCCATCCCCTGGAACTGCTGGAGCGCTGGTCGCCGGAGCGGCTCCAGGAGCAGATGCTGCCGCTGCTGGATCCGGCCCGGGCCTGCGTGCTCGAGGCGGTGCCGGCATGAGCATCGCCCCACCCCCCGGCAACCACCCCCCCGGCAGGCCCACGCCTGGCAGCCCCCCGACCGGCGGCGAGGACAGCCGCACCCTGGAGGGCGGCCTGCCACTGCGGGTCCTGCACCGACCCGGACCGGCGATCCTGGCGGCCCGCCTGGCCATTCCAGGCGGCAGCGGCCATGACCCCGCCGGCGCCCGCGGCGCCCACCAGCTGCTGGCGGGCAGCATGACGCGGGGCTGCGGCGCGCTCGATGCCGAGGCCCTCGCCGACTGTGTCGAGGGGGCCGGTGCGGCCCTGCGGGTGGAAGCCCACGAGGATGGCCTGGTGCTGGCCCTGAAGTGCGCCGCCGACGACGCCACCACCCTGGTGCCCCTGTTGCTGGCGATGGCCCGGCGTCCCCGGCTCGCGGCCGACCAGGTGGCCATCGAGCGCCAGCTCAACCTGCAGCTGCTGCAGCGCCAGAAGGAGGACCCCTTCCAGCTGGCCCATGACCAGCTGCGCCGGCTGCTCTACGGCGACGGCCCCTACGGCCACGACCCGCTCGGGATCGAAGCCGAGCTGGCCGGCCTCGGGCCGGAGGAGCTGCGGCCCCTGGTGGAACGGCTCGGCAGCGACGGCGCCGTCCTGGTGCTCTGCGGCGATGCCCCGCCAGCCCTGGGGGAGGTGCTGGAGCGCGAGCTGGCGGTGGCGCCCTGGAGCACCCGCCCGCCCCGGCTCCGGCCCTTCGACGGCCCGCCGCCGGCCACCGGCCACCACGCCCAGCAGGTACAGGACACCGAGCAGGTGGTGCTGATGCTGGGGGCCGCGACCGTTCCCCTGGCCCATCCCGACGCCCTGGCCCTGCGGCTGCTGCAGGCCCACCTGGGCCTCGGCATGTCCAGCCGCCTGTTCGTCACGATGCGGGAGGAGCGCGGCCTGGCCTACGACGTCGGTGTGCACCTGCCGGCCCACAGCGGGGCACCGCCGTTCGTCATGCACCTGTCCACCTCGGCTGAGCGCGTGGCGGAGGCCACCACCTGCCTGCTGGACGAATGGCAGCGGCTGCTGAGCGAGCGCCTCGATGAAAGCTCTCGGCTGCTGGCTCTGGCCAAGTTCCAGGGGCAGGACGCCATGGGGCGACAGACCTGCTCCCAGATCGCCGAACGGCAGGCCCTGGTGCTCAGCCACGGCCTGCCCGCCGACCACGTGCGCCGGGTGCTGGAGCGGGCGCCGAGCCTCGACGCCGAGGACCTGCGCGCCGCCGCCCGTCGCTGGCTCACCACCCCGTCCCTGAGCCTGGTGGGCCCGGCACCGGCCCTGGAGCGGGCGCACCGGGCCTGGCTCGACCACGACCTCAGCCGTCGGCCGGAGCGGGCTCCAGATCCGTCGCGTTGATCAGGAAGGTGCCGCGGCGGAAGCGGATGGCCCGCAGATCCAGGGCCCTGATCTCCACCACGCGCCCCACCTCCCCGGGATCCACCAGGTCCGGCGGGCGCAGCATCGGCATCGGGTCGGCGGTCTTGAGGTAGCGCAGCGGCTGGCGCAGCCGCACCGCATCCCCCAGGTGGATCTCCACCGGCGGATCCGGCGGCGCCGTCGCCTCGGGGGTCGCCTCGGGGGTCGCCTCGGGAGTCGCCATGGTGGCCGCCTCGGGGGCGGACGGCTCGGTGGGGGTGGAATCCGGCATCGGGGCGGGGGGTCCGGCGCTTCGGGTGCCCGGCGGGCGGGCGGGGGGGGCCCTTCTCAGCCGAACCTAGCTGCAGCAGGATGGGCGCCAGCCATGGACGGTGCATTGCGGGCCCTTGCCACCTGGAGCGGAGCGATCGCCGGCCTGCTCCTGATTCTTGTCGGCGGTCTGGTGCCGGCGGCCTTTCCGGTCCATGAGGCGACGGGCTGGGCCGTGCGTCCGCTCGGCATCACCCTGCAGGTGCCGGCCCTGCTGCTGACGGCCCTGGTCTGCGGCCCCCGCAGTGCCACCCTGGCCGCCGTGGCCTATCTCAGTGTCGGTCTGTTCCAGCTGCCGGTGTTCCACGAAGGGGGCGGCATCGGCTACCTGCTCGATCCGGGCTTCGGCTACCTGGCGGGCTTCCTGCCGGCCGCCTGGATCACCGGCAAGCTGGCCCGCCAGCCGGGCATGGACGACCCCCTCACCCTGGCCGGCGCCGCCGCCATCGGTCTGGTGGTGCTCCATCTCTGCGGCCTGGCCAACCTGCTCCTCGGCAGCCTGGCCGGCCGCTGGGGCGGCGGCACCCTGACGCTGGTGGTGGGCTACAGCCTGGCCCTGCTGCCCCAGCTGCTGCTCTGCTGCTCCGCCGGCGTCCTGGCCTGGCTGCTGCGCCGTCTGCTGCTGGTGCCCTCGTGATGGCGCGAACGCTGCGACCGCGGCTGGCCCCCCTGCTGCTGGCGGCCCTCGCTGTGGGGCTGGATCAGCTCAGCAAACGCTGGGCCCTTGAGCACCTGGCCAGCGGCAGCATCCAGCCGCTGCTGCCTGGCCTGCTGCAACTGCAGCGCGTCAGCAACACCGGAGCGGCCTTCAGCCTTTTCGCCGGGGCCCCGAACCAGCTGGGTCTGGTGAGCGCCCTGGTGAGCCTCGGCCTGCTGTTCTGGATCCTCTGGCGTCCCCCCGCCGGCCTCTGGAACGTGCTGGCCCTCGGTCTTCTGCTCGGGGGCGCCGTCGGCAACGGCATCGACCGCTGGCGCCACGGGGCCGTGGTGGACTTCCTGGAGTTCGTCCCGATCCATTTCCCGATCTTCAACCTCGCCGACGTCGCCATCAACCTGGCCGTCGCCTGCTTCCTCATCGACCTGCTGCGACCCCATGCCGACCGCCATCCTTGAAGGGCTGGAGCAGAGGCTGCGGCCCCGGGGCCCCGGCCCCCGGCTCACGGTGCTGCGGCCCGGTCTGCCGGATCTGGAACAGCCCCTGCACGGCAGCGTCTACCGGATCGGCCGGGCCGCCGACAACGCCATCGTCATCGACCACACGGCGGTCAGCCGCCACCACGCCCTGCTGGAGAACCACGGCGGTCACTGGCTGCTGAGCGACGCCGGCTCCACCAACGGGCTCTGGTGGCGGGGACGGCGGGTGCGGGAGCTGGTGCTGCGGGAGGGGGACCGGGTGCGCTTCGGGCCCGCCGATCAGGCGGATCTGCCCACCCTCCTGTTCGAACAGGACGGCGGCACCCGGCTGGACCGATTGGCGGGCTGGGGGGCGCGGGTCGCGGTGGCCGTGGCCGGCGGCGGCAGCCTGCTGCTGGCCCTGTCCCTGCTGCAGGTGCCCACCCGGGGCAGCCTGGCGACGGTGCGGGGGCCCCTGCTCCTCTACGACCGCAACGACCGACCGGTGGCCTCCGTGGCCGATCGCAAGCGTCGCGAGCTTCCCGAGCTGGGGGCCTATCCGCCGCTGCTGATCGATGCCCTGCTGGCCAGCGAAGACAACCGCTTCTGGTGGCATCCGGGCGTCGACCCGATCGGCACCGCCCGGGCCCTGGTCACCAACCTCCTGGGCGGCCGGGTGCTCGAGGGCGGCAGCACCCTCACCCAGCAGATCGCCCGCAGCCTTTACCCGGAGCAGGTGGGGCAGGGGGAGACCCTGGGGCGCAAGTGGCGGGAGCTGCTGGTGGCCCTGCAGCTGGAGGCCCGCTTCAGCAAGGAGGAACTGCTGCTCAGCTACCTCAACCGGGTCTATCTCGGGGCGGTCTGGGGATTCGAGGACGCCTCCCGGCGCTTCTTCAGTCGCCCCGCCTCGGCGCTGAAGCTCGAGGAGGCCGCCCTGCTGGTGGGCCTGCTCCCCTCCCCGAACGGCTACGACCCCTGCGTCGATCCCGCGGCGGCCCTGGCCTCCCGCAACCAGGTGCTCGACAAGATGGCCGCCACCGGCCGGATCTCCGCCGACCAGGCCCGGCGGGCCCGGCGTCAGCCGATCCGGCTGGCCGCGGATGCCTGCCGTTCCGCCCAGCAGCGCGGGGCGCCCTTCTACACCGACCAGGTGCGCCGCGACCTGGAGAACCAGGTGGGCAAGGCCGTGGCCGCCGAGGGCAACTTCCTGATCGACACCCACCTCGATCCGCTGCTGCAGGAGCGGGTCGAGCTGCTGCTGCGCCAGCGCATCGACGCCAGCCGATCCCTGGGGGTGAGCCAGGGGGCGGTGGTGGTGCTCGACAGCCGCAGCGGCGGGATCCGCGCCATCGCCGGCGGCCGGGACTACCTGCAGAGCCAGTTCAACCGGGCCTCGATGGCCCTGCGCCAGCCCGGCAGCACCTTCAAGCTGGTGCCCTACGTCGTCGCCCTGGAGCGGGGCGCCCGGCCCGGGGACCGGGTCGGCTGCGGGCCGCTGGACTGGGGCGGCCAGCACTTCAGCAGCGGCTGCGGCGGCAGCCTCAGCCTGCGCCAGGCCATGGCGATCAGCAGCAACACCGCCGCCCTGCGGCTGGCCCGCAAGGATGGGCTCGATGCCGTTGTCAGCAAGGGCCGGGACCTGGGCTTCACCAGCCCCCTGGCGCCGGTGCCGGGACTGGCCCTGGGCCAGAGCGAGGTGACCCTGCTGGAGCTCACCGCTGCCTACGCCGCTGTCGCCGCCGATGGACTCTGGCGGGCCCCGACCACGATCCGGCGACTCACCGACGCCGAGGCCTGCCCCGCCCCCCGGACGGGGGGGGCGCCGGGCGGGGCCGATTGCCGGGCCTCCGCCGGCAGCTCCAGGGCCGTCAGCAACCCGGGACGGCGGGTGATGAGCCCGGCCACCGCCAAGGCGATGCGGACCCTGCTGGAGGCGGTGGTCAGCGGCGGCACCGGCAGCGCCGCCTACGTGGGCGCCGGCAGCTGGGGCAAGACCGGCACCACCAACGAGGGCCGGGACCTGCTGTTCGTGGGCTACGCCCCCCGGCGCCAGTGGGTGATCGGCATCTGGCTGGGCAATGACGACAACAGCCCCAGCGCCGCCAGCAGCGCCCTGGCGGCCTCCCTGTTCGGCGAGATCGTGCGTTCCGCACCGCCGGGACCGTGAAACTGCCGCCGCGGCTCTGGATCTGGGTCTTTCTGGGTCTGCTGGTGCTGGTGGTGCTGGGCCTGGTGCTGCAGGCGATCCAGCAGCTGCAGTGGACCCTGAGCACCTGGCTGCCCTACTGGATGGTGGGGCCGCTGATGCTGATCCTGCTGGCGGCCCTGGCGGTGGCCCTGGCCCAGGTGGGCTGGCCCTGGCTGCGGCGGCTGCGGCAGGGCGGCACGATGGGCCCCGGGAAATCCGCCCCGGCGGCGGTCCCCTCCAGCCGCCGGGAGGCGGCCCAGCGGAACCTGGGCGCCATCGACCGCACCCTGGCCCAGGTGCGCGACGCGGTGGAGCGGGAGGCCCTGCGCCAGGAACGGCAGCGGATGGAGGCGGAGCTGGAGCGCGGCGACCTGGTGATCGTCGTGTTCGGCACCGGCTCGACCGGCAAGACCTCCCTGATCCGGGCCCTGCTGCGGGAGCTGGTGGGGGAGGTGGGGGCACCGATGGGTTCCACCACCGCCGCCAGCCGCTACCGACTGCGGCTGCGGGATCTGAGCCGGGCCGTGATCCTGGAGGACACCCCGGGCATTCTCGAAGCGGGCCGCCGGGGCCGGGAACGGGAGCGCCTGGCCCGGGAGCTGGCCGCCCGGGCGGACCTGCTGCTGCTGGTGCTGGACGGCGACCTGCGCGCCAGCGAGCTGGAGGTGTTCGAGGCCCTGGCGGGGCTGGGCAAGCGACTGCTGGTGGTGCTCAACAAATGCGACCTGCGCGGCGAGGAGGAGGAGCGTCGCCTGCTGGCGCTGCTGCGGCAGCGCACCGCCGCGCGCCTTGGTCCCGAGGATGTGATCCCCGTCAGCGCCGCCCCCCAGAGCGTGCCGATGCCAGGCGGCCGGCCGCTGCAGCCGGAGCCGGAGGTGGAGGCCCTGCTGCGCCGCATCGCCGCCGTCCTGCATGCCGACGGGGAGGAACTGATCGCCGACAACCTGCTGCTGCAGTGCCGTCGCCTCAGCCAGGCCAGCCAGGATCTGCTCGATCGCCAGCGCCGCAGCGATGCGAGCACGATCGTCGACCGCTACATGTGGATCGGCGCCGGGGTGGTGATGGTGACGCCGCTGCCGGGCATCGACCTGCTCGCCACCGCCGCGGTGAACGCCCAGATGGTGGTGGAGATCGGCCGGGTCTATGGCGTCAGCCTCAGCCGAGAGAGCGCCCAGGATCTGGCCCTGTCGGTGGGCCGCACCCTGGCGGGACTGGGCCTGGTCAAGGGGGGAGTGGGCCTGATCACCTCGGCCCTGAGCCTCAACCTGCCCGCCCTGGTCGTCAGCCGGGCGGTGCAAGCCGTCAGCGCCGCCTGGCTCACGCGGGTGGCCGGCCGCAGCTTCATCACCTACTTCCGCCAGAACCAGGACTGGGGGGATGGCGGACTGCAGGAGGTGCTGCAGCGCGAGTACGACCTCAACCAGCGGGAGGGGATGCTGCGCCGCTTCCTGGAGACGGCCCTCAGCCGGGTGGTGGAACCGCTGCAGCAGCGGCAGGCGCGGCGGCTGCCGCCACGCCCAGGGCCTCGGGGGGCGGGGGCTGGAGAGGACCGCGGGAATCCAGGACGGTGATCAGCACCAGGTAGGCCACCCCGATCAGGATCGAGAGGGCCCCGGTGAGGATCGCCACCCAGCGGCCGCGGCGGTCGGTGGCGGGGCGCGGCGGCGGCACGGGGGTCTGGTTCGGTTCAGCCATGGTGGGCCTCCGCCAGGCTCCGCTGCACCACGAGCGCCAGGCGCTCCAGGTGCTCACTGCCGGTGTGGGGGTTGCCCAGCACCGCCTTGAGGTGGTGGAGCCCCCGGTAGACGGGCCGCGACAGCATGAGCTGCTCCCCCAGCAGGGCCGCCCGGGTGGCCGCGCTCCAGCGCTCGGCGCCGGCGGCGCCTGAGCCCTCGGGACGGAAGGCGAGCAGGTGCAGGGGGCCGCTGCAGAGGGCCAGGCCGCCGATGGCCCGCAGCCGCCGTTCCAGCTCCCTGCGGCGCTGGACGGCCGCGTCAATCAGGGCGGCCATGCCGTCAAGGCCCAGCTGACGCAGCCCCAGCCAGAGCTTGAGGATCTCCCCCGGCCGGGTGCCCTGGAGGCCCGCCTCCCCCTGGTGGCCGCCGCCCCAGCTGGGCTCCATGTAGGGCAGGCCGGTGCTGAAGGCGCGCTGGAGGTGGCGGGGGTTGGCCAGCAGCAGCAGGGAGGAGGTCTTGGTGATGCCCAGCAGCTTCTGGGGATTGACCGTGATCGAATCGGCCAGCCCCAGGCCGCCCAGAAGGGGAGCGAGCCGCTCGCTGAAGGCGAAGATCGCCCCGATGGCCCCGTCCACATGCAGCCATTGGCCGTAGCGACGACAAAGGGCGGCGATGGGCTCCAGGGGATCGAGGGCGCCCCGCACGGTGGTGCCGGAGGTCGCCACCACCGCGATCACGGGGACGCCGGCCCGATCGAGGCGGGCCAGCCTCTCCTCGAGGGCCAGGGGGTCGAGGGCGCCGGCGGCGGTCACCGGCAGCCGCACGAGGGCCTCGGCCGGCAGGCCCATCACGGCCACGGCCTTGATCAGGGACACGTGGGCCTCCTCGCTGCAGAGAACCACCGCGTCGCTCCGGGAGGCCAGACCCCGCCGGTGGCGGGCGGTGACCAGGGCCATCAGGTTGCTGAGGCTGCCGCCGCTGGCCGCCACACCGCCGGAGCCCTCGGGCAGGCCGAGACGTCCCGCGATCCAGGCGCACAGGGCCCGCTCCAGGCGGCTCAGGCTGGGGGAGAGTTCCTCGGCCAGCAGATTGTTGTTCAGCCCGGCACAGATCAGGTCGGCCACGATCGAGGCCGACAGGGGCGGCGGGTCGAGGTGGGCCAGGGCGCCGGGATGGTTGGGGTTGTAGGCCCCCTCCATCACAAGCTGCAGATCGGCCAGCAGCCGGTCGCTGCCCAGGCCCTCGGCCTCCGGCTCCACCACCGGCAGCACGCTCAGCCCGGGCAGGGGTGTGCCGTGGCCGGCCTGACCCAGCCAGCGGCACAGCAGGCCGGACGCCTGCTGCAGAAAAGCCTCCAGGGCCGGATCCACCTGGAACGGATCCACGAAGGAGCCGCACTCCCTGGGGGGCGGCGCTGGCCGCGGGGCGGGGGGGACGCTGGCCAACGGCGACGGTGGGGGCTTCGGCATTCTGCCGCTTGCCCCTCCGGAGGCATGGCTAGAAGGACTTCATCCTGCATGACGCGTCCATGCTGAATGACGCCGCCAGCCTGCTGTGGATGGAGCGGCTGCTGCGCCTCGCCGACGTGGTCGGGGCGGGGGGGGAGATCCCGGTGGCGGCGGCCTTGCTGGATGAGGCCGGCCGCTGTGTGGGCTGGGGCAGCAACCGGCGCCACCGGCGGGCGGACCCCCTCGGGCACGCCGAACTGCTGGCCCTGCGCCGGGCAGCGGCCACCCGGGGCGACTGGCGCTTCAATGGCTGCACCCTGCTGGTGACCCTCGAGCCCTGCCCGATGTGCGCCGGCGCCCTGATCCAGGCGCGGGTGGGCACGGTGATTTACGGGGCGGCCGATCCGAAGCGGGGCGGCCTCGGCGGCAGCCTGGATCTGTCGCGCCACCCCAGCGCCCACCACCACATGGTGGTGCGGGGGGGCGTGCTGGGGGAGCGGGCCGGGGAGCAGCTGGAGACCTGGTTCCGGCAGCGGCGCCGGGCCAGGCAGGCGTTACGGACCGGGGGAGAGGGGCCTGCCTGACTCAGGCGACACCGGCCGCGACCGCCGCCGGCGACGGGCGGAAGGCGGGCAGCTCGCTCTCGAAGATGGCCAGCAGCCGGTCGACATTTTCCGGGGTGCTGTTGTAGCCCATCAGGCCGATGCGCCACACCTTGCCGGCCAGGTCCCCCAGCCCGCCGCCCACTTCAATGCCGAAGCGATCGAGCAGGTGGCGGCTGAAGGCCTTGCCGTCGACTCCTTCCGGAATCCGGACCGTGGTGAGGGTGGCCAGCCGCAGGGGTTCGCTGACGTGCAGTTCCAGGCCCAGCCGTTCCAGGCCGGCCCAGAGACGCTCGGCGTTGCGGCGGTGGCGGGCCCAGGCGGCCTCCAGCCCCTCCTCGGCCAGCAGCCGCAGGGCTTCCCGCATGCCGAAGTTCATGTTCACCGGCGCCGTGTGGTGGTACACCCGGTCGCTGCCCCAGTACTTGTTCAGCAGGGAGACATCCAGGTACCAGTTCGGCACCTTGCCGGTGCGGGCGGCCAGCTTCGCCTCGGCCCGGGGGCCCATGGTGAAGGGGCCCAGTCCGGGGGGGCAGCTGAGGCCCTTCTGGCTGCAGCTGTAGGCGAGATCCACCTGCCAGGCGTCGATGTGCAGCGGCACCGCCCCGAGGGAGGTGACCGTATCCAGCAGCAGCAGGCAGTCGTGCCGGCGGCAGAGCTCGCCGATGCCCTCCATCGGCTGGCAGACCCCGGTGGAGGTCTCGGCGTGGACCATGGCCAGGATGGCGGGCTTGTGGGCGATCAGGGCCGCCTCGATCTCGGCCAGGTCGAAGGCCTCGCCCCAGGGCCGTTCGATGGTGGCCACCTCGGCCCGGTAGCGACCGGCCATGTCGACCAGGCGCTGACCGAAGTAGCCCATCACCGCCACCAGCACCTTGTCGCCGGGTTCGATGGTGTTGGCCAGGGTCGCCTCCATGGCGGCGCTGCCGGTGCCGCTCATCGGGATGGTGAGCCGGTTGTCGGTCTGCCAGGCGTAGCGGAGCAGTTCCTGCACCTCACCCATCAGATCGATGTAGAGGGGATCCAGGTGGCCGATCGGCATCCGGGCCAGGGCCTGCAGCACCGTGGGGTGGGCGTTGGAGGGACCCGGACCGAGCAGCAGACGCTCGGGGGTGGCAATGGGGTCCAGGGTGAGGCGGTGGACGCTGCTGACGGATGGAGGCACTGGGAGAGGAGGCAAGACCTGGCGGGGCGGCAGAGGTGAAGGGAGATTAGGAAACGGTCGCCTCAGCGGGCCCGGACATTGCTGGAGGAGAGGCCGCGGCAGAGGTGCTCGAAGGGAGCCCGCACCAGGCCGGTGTCGGCCATGCCGGCATCGGCCAGCATCTCGGCGATCACCTCACCGAGGAGGGCGATGCTGCGGACGGTGGGACCGGTGGGCACCCCCAGGCTCTTGTAGGTGTCGTCGAGACCGTTGAGCACCCGCTCGTCGAGGATGGTGAAGTCATCGGCGACCAGGGCGTAGCTGGCGTAGCGCAGGAAATAATCCATGTCGCGCAGGCAGGCCGCCAGCCGCCGGGTGGTGTAGGCGTTGCCGCCGGGGAGCAGCAGTTCAGGGTCCTCCAGCCAGAGGCGCTGGGCCGCCTCCCGCACGATGGTGGCGGCTTCCCGGTTGATCAGCTCGACAGCAGCCAGCCGCAACTCCGCCTGACCGAAATAGGAATCGATCCGATCGATCGCGGAGCGATCGAAATAGCGGCCCAGCTGGTCGTAGCGACCGATCAGACCGGTGATGGCATCTCGCATGGACGAAACGGATCGACGCACCTGAAGCGGAAGGTAGCACTCGCAATCCGCCAGATTCCTGTGCTGCGGCTGGTTCTGGGGAATCTGACAGAAACGGTTACGCGGCCACCGGCCGATCGGGGGGGCACCATCGTGGCGGCAGCCTTCCCCCCCGCCCCCGCCATGGCCACCTCCGCCCAGGACGTCCTGCGCCGCCTCGGGGACGACGGCATCGAGCGCATCGACCTCAAGGTGACGGACCTGGCGGGGCGCTGGCGGTCGATCGGGCTGGAGGCCCATCGCTTTGGAGAGGGGGCCTTCCACCACGGCCTGGCCCTCGACGGCCTGGTGCTCCACCCCGACCCGGCCAGCGCCTGGATCGACCCCTTTCTTTCCCCCCGGAGCCTGAGCCTGATCGCCGCCGTCGAGGGGCCACCCGACAGCGCCGGGCGTCTGCGCCATTGCACGCGCACCGTCGCGGCCCACGCCCAGGCCCTGCTGGCGGGCAGCGGACTGGCCGACGCCGCCCGCTTCGGCGCCGAAGCCGGCTACTTCCTGTTCCAGGAGCTCACGTCCCAGGCCGACGATCTCGGCTGCGGTTACCGGGTCGCCCGCGGCAGCGCCATCACCCAGGTGCTCCACAACGAGCTGGGACACACCCTGGCGGCCCTGGGGATCCGGGCCCGCCTGCCGCACCAGCCGCCGGGCGGCCCCCTGCAGAGCCTGACGCTGGCGAGCGGCGATCCGCTGCGGACCGCCGACGCCCTGATGGTGAGCCGCTACGTGGTGCGGAACGTGGCCCGCCGTCACGGCTGGAGCGCCACCTTCCTGCCCAGGCCCACCCTGGAGCCCACCTGCGCCGGCCTGGCGGTGCACCAGAGCCTGTGGAGGGCCGGCCATCCCCTGTTCGCCGGGGAAGGCACCTACGGCGACCTGTCCCAGACCGCCCGCTGGTACCTGGGGGGGCTGCTGCGCCATGGTCCCTCCCTGGCCGCCTTCACCAACCCGGGCACCAACAGCTACCGGCGGCTGGGGAGCGGCCCCCAGGCGCCGGCCCGCCTGGCCTACGCCCGCAACGACCCGGCCACCACGGTCGCGGTTCCCGAGCCGGACGGGGACCCCGGCCGGCGGCGGCTGGTGCTGCGCCAGGCCGACGGGCTGGCCAATCCCTACCTGGCCTTCAGCGCCATGCTGCTGGCGGGCCTCGACGGGGTGCGCCACCAGATCGATCCCGGCCCCCCCGCCGATCGGGAGCCCGCCCCGACGATGGCGCCTCCGGATCCGGCCGATGGGCAGCGCCTTCCCGCCGACCTGGGCGCCGCCCTGGCGGCCCTGGCCGCCGACCAGGACTACCTGCTGGCCGGCGATGTCTTCAGCCGGGAGCTGCTCGATGACTGGATCGCCCTGAAACGTTCGGACATGGAGGCCCTCGAGCACCGCCCCCATCCGCTCGAGTTCGTCGCGGAGGCCAGCGCCTGAGTCAGGGCCGCAGCAGCCAGGCCAGCAGCATCCCGAGCCCGCCCCAGCGCAGGGCCGTCCAGAAGCGATCACCGTGCCGCCCGCGGGGCAGCAGGGCCTCCGGAAGCGGGTCCAGCAGCCGCTGGGCCAGCTCCAGCCGCTGGCGCCTGCGGCGCAGGCTGACGCCGCTGGCGGCCACCGCCCCGGAGCGACCGGCCAGGCTCAGCACCGCCGCCAGGTGGTGGAGCACTCCCGGGGACGGGGGGCGGCGGGGGCGCTGGGGACGTCTCATGGCGGCGCGATCGACAGGGCGAGGCCTGGAGCGACAGGATGGATCCACTTCGGTCCGATCGTCCAGTGGAAGCCCCCGCCGCTCCAGCCGGATCGCCCTCCATCGCGCGCGCCGCCCTCCCGGCGAGCCGCTCCTGGCCCGCCGAGGCCCTGCCCCTGGCCGAGCGCCTGCACCGCCAGCTCAGCATCGGCGATCGGGAGTGGCACGCCCTGAAGCGTCAGCGCCCCCGGCGGGCCGCCGAACAGCTGGCGGCGGCGCTGGTGCAGCTGCTCGCCGCCGATGACCCCGGCGCCACCGCGCCCAGCGATGGCCGCCTGCGCGCCATCGCCCTGCTGGAGAACGCCCAGGCCTGGCTCCGGGCCGAGATCAGCGATCCGGGCTGTCCTGCCCACGGGCGCTGACCGCGGCCCGCCGGGCCGCAAGCTGCAGCCGGTTGCCGCGACCGCTCCAGCGCACGTCGTCGAAGCAGTGGTGAATGAGGAACAGGCCCCGGCCGGAGGGGGCATCCTCCTGGCAGGGCAGACAGGCCTGGCGGGCATGGACGGGCAGGCCGGGCCCCTCGTCCTGCACCTGCCACACCACCCAGCGCGGTGTGACGATCCGACGGATCCTCAGGCACTTGCCCGGATCGCAGCCGTTGCCGTGGCGCACCGCGTTGACCAGGGCCTCCTGGAGACCGAGCTGCAGCTCCGCCTGGCGCAGGGCGCAGCCGATGGGTTCAAGGAGCAGCTCCACCAGCGGGCCCAGCTGCAGGGTGGAGGGGGTGATGTAGTCGGCCCAGCGGAGCTGCATGAAGCAGGTGGTCCCATTCGCCTGACTGGAACCTAACGCGGGCGCCCCGCCGCTGCCTCCTCCAGGCGCGCCTGGATGGCGGGATGTTGCAGAAGGGCGTCCATGAGGCGCACCCCCCGCAGCTGGTTGATCAGGGGCATGTGGCCCTCGGGGGCGTCGATCGTCCACTGGAAGGACCCCGGGTAGCGGGTCCAGGTGCCGTCGGTCTTCCAGCCCAGGCGGGGCCAGAGACGTTCCCACTGCCCCTGGCAGGCCTGCAGCAGCCGGGCCTGGGTGGAGAAGCCGAAGCGCCCCTGGGAGTAGCAGGTCCAGAGGCGGTCGAGGCTGGTGAGATCGATGGCGGGCATGGTCGCCACCTCGCTGTAATAGACGTAGCCGCGGCGCACGGCCCCCTCGCCGGCCAGCTGCCGCAGGTGGTCACTGGTGAGCCGGTCGGCCTCCTCGAACGCCTGCCGCATCAGATGGTGCTGCAGCGGCCCGTAGTCGAGCCCGGCGACGCTGGTGACGGCGAGCCAGCCCTGCGGATGGCGGGCCAGCAGGGCCTCCTGGCGAACGGTGTCACCGGAGGCCAGCAGCAGCTGGATCAGGTGGCCGGCGGCCCAGTCGTCTCCGGTGGCGTCAAGGCGGTCCAGCCGGTCCGGGATCCGATCCAGCAGGGCGTCGCCGGCCTGACCGAGGCTGGACAGCAGGCTGCGGCGCTGACGGGCCGAGCCCGAAAGGAAGCGCTCCAGCAGCTGATCGGCATCGACGGTGCTGGAAACCGGAGGACCGGAGAGCATGGGGGAGACGACCGGCCGGAGAGGCAGCAGGGTGGGTCCCACTATGTCAGGAGCGATGGGCCCTGGCCTGGGGTCTGCGCCGCCATGGGAGCGGGGACGGGCTCTGCCTAAAGTCACCTTTTGAGCGAGTGCCATGGCCGCCGCCATTCAGTTCTTCCGCGGGGTGGACGAGACGGTCGTGCCCGACATCCGCCTGACCCGCTCACGGGATGGCCGCACCGGTCAGGCCACCTTCGTGTTCGAGGAGCCCGAAGCCCTGGCGCCCCAGTCGGTGGGGGACATCACCGGCATGTTCATGCTGGATGAGGAGGGCGAGATGGTGACCCGGGAGGTGAAGGCCCGCTTCGTCAATGGCAAGGCCAGCGCCCTGGAAGCCACCTACACCTGGAAGAGCACCGCCGACTTCGAGCGCTTCATGCGCTTCGCCCAGCGTTACGCCGACGGCCACGGCCTGGGCTTCGCCGGCCAGGGCGACGAGCCGGCCGAGGAGGCTCAGGAGGAGGTTTGAAATTCGGCCAGTGGCTGGGCCTGATCGCCCTGCTGGCGGCGCTGGTGCTGCTGTGGAGCCTGCGTGACGCCCTGATCCTGCTGTTCGCCGCCGTGGTGCTCGCCATGGCCCTCTGCACCCTGGTGGGCGCCATCCGGGAGCGGATCGGCGTCGCCCGGCCCCTCGCCCTGCTGCTGGCCCTGGTGCTGGTGAGCCTGGTGGTGCTGATCGTCGCCACGGTGGTGATCCCACCCTTCATCAGCGAGTTCCGGCAGCTGGTGCTGCAGGTGCCTCGGGCCTGGGACGAGCTGCTGAAGCTGCTGCGCCAGGCCCTCGAGGGCGCCTCCCAGATGCTCTACGGCCGCCGGGACGGCAGCCTGGACTGGATCAAATCGACCCTGTCGGTTCCCAACTCCCTGCCTCCCGATCTGCTGGGCCGGCTCGGCGGCGGTGCCATCGGCCTGGTGGGGGTGGCCGGCAACCTCGGCGCCGGTCTGCTCCAGACCCTGTTCGTGGTGGCCGTTTCCCTGATGGTGGCCGCCCAGCCCACCGCCTACCGGGAAGCGATGCTGCTGCTGGCCCCCTCCTTCTACCGGAGGCGCCTGCGCCAGGTGCTGGTGGCCTGCGGCACCGCCCTGAGCAGCTGGATGGTGGGGGTGCTGATCAGCTCCCTCTGCGTGGGCCTGCTGGCGGCGATCGGCCTGTCCCTGCTGGGCGTGAAGCTGGTGGCGGCCAACGCCCTGCTGGCCGGCCTGCTGAACATCATCCCCAATGTGGGGCCCACGCTCAGCACCATCTTCCCGATGTCGGTGGCCCTGCTGGATGCCCCCTGGAAGGCCGTGGCCGTGCTGCTGGTGTACGTCCTGATCCAGAACCTCGAGAGCTACGTCATCACCCCCTCGGTGATGCACCACCAGCTGCAGCTGCTGCCCGGGCTCACCCTCACCGCCCAGCTGCTGTTCACCCTGCTGTTCGGTCCCCTCGGCCTGCTGCTGGCCCTGCCGCTGGCGGTCTGTCTCCAGGTGCTGCTGCGGGATGTGCTGATCCATGACATCCTCGATCCCTGGAAGCGGGAACGGCGGCGGACATGAAGGCACGCACCCTGCTCGGGGCCCTGGCCCTGGTGGCGCTGCTGCTGCTGCTGTGGGAACTGCGCTGGGTGCTGCTGATCCTCTTCGGAGCCGTGGTACTGGCGGTGGCCCTCGATGTGCCCACCAGCCTGCTGCGCCGGCTCACCCCCCTGAACCGGGGAGCCTCCCTGTCGCTGGTGCTGCTGGTCCTGCTGACGATCGGCTGGCTGCTCGCCAATCTGCTGCTGCCGGAACTGATCGACCAGGTCCGCCAGTTCAGCCAGCTGGTGCCCGAACTGATCCAGCGGCTCGGCAAGGTGGTGCCCAGCACCCCCCTGCTGCGGGACCTGGAGCGGCAGCTGGCCGAAGGAACCCTCTGGGACCGGCTGCAGCCCCTGGGCGGCCAGCTGCTCGGTGTGGCCGGCGGCGCCGCCAACAGCACGATCCAGCTGCTGCTGATGCTGCTGCTGGCGATCCTGATGGCCCTCGATCCCGCCAGCCACCAGCGCCTGCTGGTCGCCGCCACACCCCGGTTCTACCGGCCGCGCATGCAGGAACTGCTGGGGGAATGCCGTGAGGCCCTCGGGGGCTGGCTGGCCGGCATGACCATCTCAGGCACGGTGGTGTTCGTCACCACCTGGGCCGGCCTGGCCCTGCTGCAGGTGCCCCTGGCCCTGCTGAGCGGCCTGGTCTGCGGCCTGCTCACCTTCGTGCCCACCATCGGGCCCACGGCCGCCACCCTGCTGCCCCTGGCCGTGGCCCTGCTGATCTCGCCGGCCAAGGTGGTCCAGGTGCTGGTGCTGCGGCTGCTTCTCCAGAACGGCGAGGCCTTCCTGCTCACCCCGGTGCTCCTGAGCCGCACCGTCAACCTGCTGCCCACGGTGGCGCTGATGGCCCAGCTGAGCCTGGGGGCCCTGCTGGGGTTGCCCGGCCTGCTGCTGGCCCTGCCCCTGGTGGTGGTCCTGCAGGTGGTCTGCGAAGAGGTGCTGGTCCGGGATGTGATGGACCGCTGGGACCGGGCCTGAACGCCCGGATCAGCCCTGGGGCCTGATCGCTTCAGCCGCGGGCGCGGCGGTAGTGGTGCCAGAGGGAGGGCTGGGCCACCAGCACCGTGACGGCCAGCAGGTGGGAGCGGACGGCGGCGGTGAGGGAGGTGAGGGTGAGGTGGTCCCAGAGCAGGATCAGCTCCACCCGCAGGTCGATCAGGGCCAGCACCAGCAGCACCACGGGCAGCAGGGGCCAGCCACGCCGGGTCGCCTCGATGCGCTCGGGGCCCCTCATCGCTTCGACAACACCGGCAGCAGGGTGGGGGCCAGGCCGATGCTCGACCAGCTGCCGACGGCGATGCCCACCGTGAGCGCCACGGCGAACCAGAACAGGGTGCTGCCGCCGAAGAAGATCAGGGCCACCAGCGGCAGCAGGGTGGTGAAGGAGGTGTAGAGCGAGCGGGTGAGGGTGGCATCCACGGCCACATCCACCTGGTCCACCAGGGGAAGCTCCCCGAGGGTGCGGCGCTGCTCACGGATCCGGTCGTAGACCACCACCGTGTCATTGACCGAATAGCCGGCGATCGTGATCAGGGAGACCGCGAACAGGGAATCGACCTCGATGCCCTGGAGCAGGCCCAGCCAGGCGAACAGTCCGCAGGTGATCAGCACGTCGTGGGCCAGGCACAGCAGGGCCAGCCCGGCGAAGATGCCGCTGTAGCTGAAGGTGATGTAGGCGGAGATCGCCACGAAGCTCACCAGCAGGGAGATGAGGCTGCCGCGCAGCAGCCGCGAGCCCAGGGTGGGACCGATCGTGTTGACCGAGGTGCCGCTGGAGCGCAGCGGCCCGAACCGGGCGGCCAGGTCGCCGACCAGGGCCGTGCTCTGGTCGGCGTCGAGGGCCGGCAGGCGCAGCAGCAGGGACCGGCCGCCATCCAGCACCTGCACCGAGGCGCTGCCCAGGCTGGGGGGACGCTCCCCTTCCGGGGCCGGCAGGGTGAGGCGGCTGAGGCCCTGGCGCACCTCGGCGGGGGTCACGGCCTTGCAGGGGGAGCAGTCCCGCTCCACCTGCACCTGGGTGCCGCCGGTGAAGTCGAGGCCGGGTCGCAGGGGGGCCCCGATGGCCGGGTTCAGCCAGCAGAGGGCCAGCCCCAGCAGGCTCAGGCCGCAGGCCAGCCCCGAGCCCAGCCAGGCCAGCCGCCGGTGGCGGTTGATGCGGAAGCGGGGGGAGGGGACGGAGGTCATGGGAGACATTCAGGCCACGCCCGCCGGGGCCGCGCCGGCCCGGACGGGCGGCAGCTGGCGGGCGGGGAGGAAGTAGGTGGGGCGCCGCAGGGCCGGGTAGCTCATCAGCAGCCGCAGCAGGGTGCGGGTGCAGGTGAGGGCGGTGAACAGGCTGAGCAGCAGGCCGATCGCCAGGGTGACGGCGAAGCCCTTCACCAGGCCGGTGCCGAGGAAGAACAGGGCGGCGCAGCTGATCAGGCCGGTGACGTGGCCGTCGATGATCGAGGACAGGGCCAGGGAGAAGCCCGTGTCGATGGAGCGGATCAGGGTGTTGCCGGCCCGCAGTTCCTCCTTGATGCGCTCGAAGATCAGCACGTTGGCATCCACCGCCATCCCCATGGACAGGATGAAGCCGGCGATCCCCGGCAGGGTGAGGGTGACGGGAATCAGGGCGTAGATGGCCAGGTTGAACAGGGCGTAGAGGCTCAGGGCCAGCACCGCCACCATCCCGGGCAGGCGGTAGACCACGGCCATGAACACCGCCACCAGGGCCAGGCCCGAGAGGCCGGCCACGAGGCTGGAGCGGATGTTCTCGGCGCCCAGGGACGGGCCGACGGTGCGCACCTCGACGATCTTCACCGGCAGGGGCAGGGAGCCCCCCCGCAGCTGGACCTCCAGGTCGCGGGCCTCCTCGGCGCTGAAGTTGCCGGTGATCGAGGCGGATCCACCGGTGATGCCGGCCACCTTGAACTGCTCGCCGACGCTGGCCTCGCTGATCGAGCGGCCATCGAGGACGATGCCGAGCACCCGGTTGGTGCCGGCGATCGACTGGGTGAGGGCGGCGAACTTCTCACCCCCTTCCCGGTTGAAGCCCAGGGTCACCTCCCAGCCGGTGCCGGTGGCCTGCTGCTGGCGGCCGGCGCTGGTGAGGTCCTTGCCGGTGATCAGGGGAGGGCCGTAGAGGGAGAGGATGCGGCGATTGGTTTCCCGCAGCAGCAGCTCCAGCTGGTCGACCTCGCTGGTGCCGGGGGGAACCTGAATCCCGAGGGAGGTGAGCGCCTTGGCCAGGTCCTCCGCCGACAGGGAGACCGGCGCCGGCGGTGGCGGGGCCGTGGGGTCGTCGAGGGCGGAGGGGGGCCGCTTGGAGCGCAGCACCGACTCGGCCTGGCGCTTGAGGCCCAGCAGGCCTTGCATCTCCTGCTCGGTGCCGGGCTTCTGGGCCCGGAACTCCAGCAGGGCCGTGCTGCCCAGCACCCGGGCCGCCTGGCTGGGATCCTGTTCACCCGGCAGCTGCAGCACCAGCTGGTCGCTGCCCACGGCCTGGAGGGTGGATTCGGCCACGCCCAGGCCGTTGATGCGGCGCTCCAGCACGTCCTTGACGGCCTCCAGCTGCTCGGCATCCACCCGGGTGATGGCGCCGGCCGGCATCACCTGGAGGGTGAGCTGGCTGCCGCCGCGGAGATCGAGACCGAGCTGCAGGCCGTAGTTGGCCAGCAGGGCCCCGGAGGCGATGGTGAGGGCCAGGATGAGGGCGAACCAGCCCTGTTGGCGTCCCATCTCAGCGTCGACCCGCCTTCAGATCGTGCGCCGCGGCAACGATCTGGTGGGGCTGAATGATGGTGAGGTTCTCCAGGTTGCCGTTGTACGGGGTGGGGATGTCCTGGGAGGAGAGGCGCACCGGCCGGGCGTCCAGGTCGTCGAAGCAGTGCTCGGTGATCAGGGCGATCAGTTCGGCGCCGATGCCGCCGGTCTTCATGCATTCCTCCACCACCACCACCCGATGGGTCTTGCGGATCGAGCGGGCGACGGTCTCCATGTCGAAGGGCTTGAGGCTGATCAGGTCGATCAGTTCCACATCCACACCCTCGGCCTCCAGCTGCTCCACCGCCTTGAGGCAGTGGTGGCGCATGCGCGAATAGGTGAGCATCGTGACGTCCTTGCCTTCACGGACGACCTCGGCCTGGTCGAGGGCACAGATGTAGTCGCCCTCGGGGATCTCCTCGCTGAGGTTGTAGAGAAGAACGTGCTCGAAGAAGAGCACCGGATTGTTGTCGCGGATGGCGGCCTTCATCAGGCCCTTGGCATTGGTGGGGGTGCTCACCGCCACGATCTTGATGCCGGGCACGGCATGGAAGTAGGCCTCGAGGCGCTGGCTGTGCTCGGCGCCGAGCTGGCGGCCGACGCCACCGGGTCCGCGCACCACCGCCGGGATCGTGTAGTTGCCGCCGCTGGTGTAACGCAGCATCCCCATGTTGTTGGAGATCTGGTTGAAGGCGAGCAGCAGAAAGCCCATGTTCATGCCCTCCACGATCGGCCGCAGGCCGGTCATGGCGGCACCGACGGCCATGCCGGTGAAGCTGTTCTCGGCGATGGGGGTGTCCAGCACCCGCAGTTCGCCGTACTTCTCAAACAGGTCCTTGGTGACCTTGTAGGAGCCGCCGTAATGGCCCACGTCCTCTCCCATGACACAGACATGGGGGTCGCGGGCCATCTCCTCGTCGATGGCTTCGCGCAGGGCGTTGAACAGAAGAGTTTCAGCCACGGAGCAGGGGCCTGTGCGCGGCCAACCTATCTCAGCCGCCGGCGGCGAAGGTGCTGAGCAGCAGGACCGACAGGAGCATGCCCGGCAGCAGCAGGACCACCAGCAGACCCAGGTCGTGGGGTGTCATCGGCGGGAGGGACGGCAGGGGGGCAGCTTAGGAAGGGGATTCGGCCTCGGCCGGCCAAAGGCTGCGGATGAACACCAGGAACAGCCCCAGGCCGATGAAGGCGAAGGTGAAGGTGGCCAGGAAGCACATCCCCACCATCAGGGTCTTCATGGCGGTGGCGATGCTCTGGGCGAAGGCCGAGTCGAAGTGGGGGGGATGGGTCACGTACCAGCCCACCACCCGCTGGCTCACCCCCAGGCTCAACCAGGCCAGCAGTCCGCTGGTGAGGGCACCGGAGAGGAAACTGAGGGGTCCCTTGCGCGGCGGCGGGGCGGGTCGTTCGTCGGTCATGGCGCGGATCCATCCGTCACCAGGCTGACACCGGATCCGCCGCAGCGGCAGCACCAGGCGTCGAAGCCCAGGGCCTCCAGCGGCTCCGCCAGGGACTCCCGGGCCGCCTCGGCCGTGGCCAGATCCGGATGGAGCGCGAAGAGGCTCGGCCCCGAGCCGCTCATGGCGACGGCCAGGGCCCCCGGGCCGCGGCGCAGCAGGTCGAGGCCGGCGCGGATGCTCGCCACCTCCGGCTCCACCACCGCCTGCAGATCGTTGCGCAGGTGGGGCAGCGGGCCCCGGCCGGCCAGGGCCGTCACCAGGGGGCCCTGACGCAGAGCCTGGCGCCGCTGCTCGAAGTCGGCTTCGGCGTCGAGATAGAAATCACCGCGCAGGTCCCGGCAGCGGCCGTAGGCCCAGGGGGTGGAGACACTGGCCTCTGGATGCTTGATCAGCAGCACCGCCTGGCCGGGCGCCCCTTGCGCCGTCACGGGCTCGAGCCGCTCCCCGCGGCCGAAGCAGAGCTGGGTGCCGCCCTCCAGGCAGAAGGGCATGTCCGATCCCAGTTCGGCCGCCAGCCCGTGCAGCCGCTCCGAGCCCAGGGCCAGGCCCCAGAGGGCGTCAAGGCCCACCAGGGCGGCGGCCCCATCGCTCGAGCCCCCCGCCAGGCCGGCGCCGATGGGGATGCGCTTGTGCAGCGTGATGTCCACCCCCAGTTCCGGCAGGCCCACCCGGGAGCGCAGCAGCTCGGCCGCCCTGACGATCAGGTTGGTGCCGTCGCTGGGCAGGTCGGCGTTGTCGCTGCGCAGCCGGATCATGGCGTCGGCGGTGGTGCGCAGCACCAGGGTGTCGGCGAGGTCGATGCTCTGCATCACCATCGCCAGCTCGTGGTAGCCGTCCGGCCGCAGACCCAGCACCTCCAGGTGCAGGTTGATCTTGGCGGGGGCCCGCACCGTCACATCTGCCATCGGGATCACGCTCTGCCGGGATCGGCGCTCGATGCCCGATTCAAGCCGGTGGCGAGGGCCAGCCAGCGCTCGGGCCCCAGCTCCTGGGGCCGCTGCTGCAGATCGACACCGGCGGCGGCGGCCACCTCCAGCAGCTGGGGCGCCGGCAGCAGGCCCGCAAGGGTGGTGCGCAGCATCTTGCGCCGTCCGGCAAAGCAGCGCGTCAGCAGCCGCTCCACCGCCAGGGCCTGGTCCAGCGGCGGCAGCGACTCCGGCGGGACGGGCTCGATCACGATCACCTCCGAGGTGACCTTCGGCGGCGGGGAGAAGCAGCGGGCCGGCACCGGGCAGACGCTGCGGCAGCGGGCCAGCAGCTGCAGGCGCACGCTGAGGGCCGAAAAGGCGCTGCTGCCCGGCCGGGCCCGGATCCGCTGGCCCACCTCCTGCTGCACCAGCAGCACCAGGCGCTCGAAGCGGCAGGGGGCGGGCCGGCCCAGACGCCCCACCAGCTGCTCCAGCAGCGGTCCGGTGATGTTGTACGGGATGTTGGCGACCACCTTGGTCGGCGCCGGACGGTCGGGGAAGGGCAGCGCCATCTCCAGCACGTCCCCCTCGATCAGGGTGAAGCGCCCGTCGCCAGCGAACCGCTGCCGCAGGCCCGTCACCAGGTCCCGGTCCAGTTCCACCGCCAGCAGCGAGGCCGCAGGCGACGCCAGCAGCCGTTCGGTCAGGGCGCCCCGGCCCGGGCCGACCTCCAGCACGTGGTCGTCGCTCCGCAGCTCGGCGGCGGCCACGATGCGATCGAGGACCTGGCCATCGGTGAGCCAGTGCTGCCCGAAGCGCTTACGGGCCCGGTGGCCGCTGAAGGTCATGGAGGCGCCGGCAGGTCTCCCCAGATTGCAGCGCCGTCCGGCCTGGCTAGAGCAGGAGCAGCGTTTGCTTCTCCCCCCATGGCCCAGACATTGCGACGCAGCGACGCCAGGCGCAGCGGCCCCCTGCTGGCGGGGCCCCTGCTGGCCGGTGCGCTGGTGGCCGGTGCCCTGGCCGCCGTTGTGGCCCTGCCGGCGGGACCCGCCCGGGCCGGCAGCGTCACCGCCGAATCGATCTTCGACCGTCAGGCGACCCGGCAGCAGGCCAGGAGCCAGGTGCCCAAGGGCGCCACGGTCACCCGCACCGTCTGCGAGGACCTGGAGGTGGGTCTGGACAACACCCGCTACCGCTGCACCGTGTACTACACGATGACGCCAGCCCCGACCCCGGCCGCCACGCCGGCCACGGCCGCCCCGGCCCCCGCCCAGCCCTGAGCCCCCTTCTCCCCCGCCGGAGCGGCGGACCTTCGGAGGCTCGCTTCAGTCCCCCAGCCGGACCCATCGCACCGGAGCCCGGGCCGGCGGCAACGGCACCAGGGCCGCCACCTGCTCCACCGGCGTCCGCTCCCAGCGGGGGTGGGCCGCCAGCCAGCAGTCCCAGGCCCGCGCCAGCCGCCGGCGCTTCTGCCAGCGCAGGGCCGCCGTTCCGCTGCCATCCAGGCTGCCGGCGCGACGCCCCTTCACCTCCACCAGCAGCAGGCGCCCCGGCTTCCGGACGATGAGGTCCAGTTCCCCCCAACGGCAGCGCCAGTTGCGCTCCAGCAGCTCCCAGCCGCGCCGCCGCAGCAGCCGCAGCACCCGTTGTTCCGCCCAGGCGCCGTCTCGCTGGGCGGCGCTGCGGCAGCGGGCGGGGCCGGGGGCCATGGGCAGGGGATCCTCTGCCCCAGGGTTCCCGGTGGCCGCCACCAGCGGCGGGTGGCGGCGATCAGGGCCTCAGAACCAGTGATGCGGGTAGCGACGGCCGGGAATCAGCCAGCCGAAGCCCAGCGCCACCAGCAGCAGCACCAGGGAACCGGCCAGGACCGGCGCGACGACGTACGACGGCCCGGCGTGGAGCAGCACCCCGAGCAGGGCGACGGCGCCGGCGGGGGGATGGAGGCAGCGCAGCAGCTGTCCGGCGGCGATCGCCAGCGCCACCGCCAGCCCCATCACCCAGGGGGCCGTCCCCAGCCAGGCGACGCAGACCACACTCGCCAGGGCGGCCAGCCCGTTGCCCAGCAGCAGATTGCGGGGCTGGGCCAGGGGGCTCTCGGGATGCCCGAACAGCAGCACGCTGGAGGCCCCCAGCGGGGCGGCGACGAGCGGGTAGCGGCTGGCGGCGCTGATCAGGCCCAGCAGGGTGATGGCGACCAGGGCACCGGTCCAGGAGAGGAGCACCTCGGTGGGCCGGAAGCTGGGCTGATAGGCCCGCCCCTTGCGCCTCTGGGACTGGATCAGGGGGACGAGGAAGGCCAGAGCCATGGCCAAACTGTATCGGATCTAACCATTCACGGCCCACCAGGTGCCGGTACCGCGCCAGGCTCAGTAGTACCGACGCGGGTTCTGGCTGATGGCCAGCTGCACCTCCAGCAGGAACAGCAGCAGGCCCACGATCATGGCCCCCATGGCCGCCACGAACAGGGGCACCACGATGGCCGTGACATCCAGGGCCGCCACCGCGCTGATGAACAGCACCGCCACCACCGCGGCCACCAGCAGGGCGGTGACGGTGACCGCCAGGATCGCCCGGTTGATCAGGAAGGTGCGGCGGCGCTGCACCGCCAGCACCAGCTCCAGCCGATCCCCTTCCTCCGGATCGGGATCCGGCTTCGCCCGGCACTTCGCCAGGGCCTCCTGAAGCACACGGGTGCGGTCGATGATCCGGGCCAGCCGGGAGCTGAACAGGCTCAGCAGCCCGGTGACACCGGTGAACAGGAACACCGGCGCCACCGACAGCTGGATCGCCTTGGAGAGCCCCGCCACGGAGCGCCCATCGCCGATGTCGATGGACTGCAGCAGGGGGACGCTCCAGACCATCCCGGGGATCCCCTCAGGCCTCCGGTGTGATCTGGCTCTGGAGCAGGGCCTCCAGCTCCTGTTCGGAGAGCGGGGCCGAGAGCTGGTACCCCTGGCCGTGGCGACAGCCGAGGGTGAGCAGCATCTGGCGCTGCCGGGAGCGTTCCACCCCCTCCACCACCACCATGATCCCGGTGGCGTCACTGAGCCGGATCACCGCGCTGAGCATGGCCTGCTGCAGCTGGTCGTAGTCGATCGCGGAGATCAGGCTCCGGTCGATCTTCACCTCGCTGAAGGGCAGCTCGGTGAGCCGCTGCAGGCCGGAATAGCCGGTGCCGAAATCATCCATGGCCAGCGCGAACCCCTGCCGCCTCAGGTCCCGCAGCTGGTCGGCCACATGGGTGGACATCTCCAGGATGCTGCCTTCGGTGAGCTCCAGCACGATGCGGTCGGGCGTCAGCTGGTGGCGTTCCAGGGCCATCAGCAGGTCGCTGCTCCAGGTCGGGTCCTGCACCTGCAGCGGCGAGACGTTCACGCAGATCCGCCCGAGCTGCAGCCCGGCGAGGTCCCAGCGGTGCAGGGCCTCAAACGCCCGCTCCATCACCCAGCGCCCCAGGGAGGAGATCTGGGCCGTGGCCTCGGCCACGTCGATGAAGTCGGCGGGGGACTGGCGGCCCAGCACCGGGTCATCCCAGCGGCAGAGCACCTCGGCGGCGATCACCCGGCCGGATTCCAGCTCGATGATCGGCTGAAAGGCCAGCTCCAGCTGCTCCTGCTCGATCGCCAGGGCGAGGGGGCGGGCCAGAAGCTCCTGCAGCTGGACCGACCGCTCCACCGGCGCCGCGATGCAGCAGCTGGGGAAGGGCTGGCGGTGGGTTTCCTCCAGTGCCCGGGTGGCGGCATCCAGCAGCAGCGGAAACTCGCTGCCGTCATCGGGAGCGCGGCTGATGCCCACGTTCAGCGACGGCTCGATGACGTGCTCCAGCACCGTGGTGGGACTCTCCAGACTGGCCAGCAGCCCGCCGGCCATGTCGCGCACCGCGTCGATGCCCATCGCTCCCGGCACCAGGGCCAGCAGGCGGTCACCGCCCTGGCGGGAGAAGAATCCCCCGGCCGGAAGCGCCGCCTCCAGCCGGTGGGCGATCTCCTCGATCAGCGCCTCGCAGGCGGCGATGCCCAGCCGGCCGCGCACCAGGTCGAGCTGCAGCACCTGCAGATGCATCAGCACGGCACCGTCTGCATAGCGGTCGGCCACCAGGCCATCCAGATCCGCCAGATTCACCCGCTGGTCAAGCAGCTCCAGCAGGCACCAGACCGTCCCCGGCCCGACACCGGAGGGCAGGCGGGTGAGGAACAGGGGAATCGCCGCTTCGGCCCGCGGCCCACCGACCAGATCACTGCGCAGGGTCGCCACGCTCCCCGCCAGCAGCGGTGCCACGTCGGCGGCACAGAGCTCCTGCAGGGACCGCTGGCGCAGCGCCGCCGGCTCCAGCCCCGAACGCCGGCAGAAGGCCCCGTTCGCCGCCAGGATCACCCCCTGTCCGTCCGCCAGGGCCGCCGGCCGCTCGATTCTCTCCAGCAGGCCCTCGATCGCCCCGGCCCCCGCCTCCCCTGCCCCGGCGACGCTGCTCAGCATCGCTGTCCCGCTGCCGTGGTGCGGGGCCAGCGGCCGGGCCCTGATCGCCGGAAGCCCCTGGGCTGGAAGTCCCTGGTCATCAATGGGTGCGGAGAGCGAACGGGCCGCCGATGCGGTCCTGCATCACGCTAGTCGCCCCCTTCCCTTCGGCACCCCTCCACAGGCCTTGGAGCGGCGTGGAGCCCTTGCCTAGGCTGGCCTTCTCCGCTTCATCGCCGATGACGCGCCCCCTCTCCCCGTCCCGGTTCCCGGGCCTGCTGCTGGCCCTGCTGCTGGCCCTGCTGCTGGATGGACTGCTGCTGCTGGCCCGTCCCATGCCGGTGGCGGCGGCGATGGACTACGCCAAGCAGGTGCTGATCGGTGCCGATTTCCACGGCGCCGACCTGCGCGGCGTCACCTTCAACCTCACCAACCTGCGGGACGCCGATCTCTCGGGGGCCGACCTGCGCGGCGCCAGCCTGTTCGGCGCCAAGCTCCAGGACGCTGATCTGAGCGGCAGCGACCTGCGGGACGCCACCCTGGATTCGGCCGTGTTCGAGGGCACCGACCTGCGCAACGCCCGCCTCGACGACGCCTTCGCCTTCAACACCAAGTTCCGCGGCGTGCTCATCGACGGCGCCGACTTCACCAACGTCCCCCTGCGCGGTGATGCCCTCCCCAGCCTCTGTGCCGCCGCCAGCGGCACCAACCCCGTCAGTGGCCGCCTCCCCCGCGACACACTGAACTGCAGCTGAGCCCGCCCCGATGAGCTTCGATGCCCGCAGCCGTGAGCGGCTGGAGGCCCTCGGCCGCCAGCTGCCCCGCCCGCTGCCCGCCCCGCCGCCCCCCACGCCGACCGCCGGCGCCCCGGCCCCCGGGTCC
>NZ_JAGQBM010000059.1:0-20549 GCF_024345635.1 Cyanobium sp. Lug-B | reverse complement strand
CCCGCCTGGCGACATGACCGCGGCATCGGCCAGGGCATGGTGCGCGCCGCCCCCGGGGGATGCCTGGAGGTGCGCGAACGGCTGGCCCTGGTGGTGCCGGCCGGGTTGCCCGACGGGTCCTACCGGCTGCGGGCCCGGGCCCTCGACCGCCAGGGGCGGCCGCTGGCCCTGCGCAGCGCCCCCCTGACCCTGACGGTGGCCGGCGGGGGCGCCTCCCAGCCCATGGACGTTGGGGCGCCCCCCAACCGGATCGACCAGCTGGTCGCACTCGGCCGGCTGCTGCGGGCCGGCGATCTGGACCGGCTGTTCCGGCAGGTGGGGCAGATCAACCAGAGGGACCCCCAGCAGGTCTATCTCTCCCAGGGGGAGCGGCTGCTGCGGGCCAGGCTGCAGGAGACTGACGCCGACCCCGGGGAAGCCGGTCTGGAGGACCTCTATGGTCTGGCCCTGGCCCAGGCGCTGCAGCGGCACGCCGATGGGGCCGTCGACACGCTGCAGCGCATCGTGTCCCTCGAACCCACCAATCCCCATGCCCTGATGGCCCTCGGCTTCGTGCAGCTCTACCGCTTCCACCCAGGCCAGGCCCAGGTGGCCCTCGATGCCGCCGCCCGCCTCGACCCCGGCAACCGCACCCTGCGGACGCTGCGGGCCGTGGCCCGCGGCCTGCGGCTCGATGTGGCGGGCACCCTGGCCCTGCTGCGATGAACGGCACGCTCCAGCCGGAGGGACTGCAGCGGTTCCACCGCCGCAACCGCGCCTATTACGAGGACCTGAACCGGCTGCACCAGCTGCTGGTCGCCCCGGGGCTGCGGGTGCTCGAGATCGGCTGCGGCCTGGGGGATCTGCTGGCGGCCACCCACCCGGGCCACGGCGTGGGCATCGAGCGCGACCCCGCCATCGCCGCCGCCGCCCAGGCCGCCCACCCCAACCTGCGGATCGTCTGCGCCGAGGCGGCGACCCTCGACCCGGAGGCGATCGGGGAGAGGGCCCCCTTCGATGTGATCCTGCTGGCCAACACCCTCAACACCCTCGAGGACGTGCAGGGGGTGCTGGAGCGGCTGGCGGCGTTCTGCCATGACCGCACCCGGCTGGTGGTGAGTTTCCACAACTGGCTGTGGCAGCCCCTGCTCAAGGCAGCGGAAGGGCTGCGCCTGCGTCAGCCCCAACCGCCCGAGAGCTGGCTCACCCCCCGCGACGTCCAGAATCTGCTCGACCTGGCCGGCTGGGAGGTGCTCAAGCAGGGGCACCGCTGCCTGCTGCCCCGCCGGATCCCCCTGCTCGCCCCTCTGGCCAACCGCTGGCTGAGCCAGCTGCCCGTGCTGGAGCAGTTCGGGCTCACCCACTGGCTGGTGGCCCGGCCCGCCACCCCGGCCCAGCGCCGCCCCAGCGTCAGCGTGGTGATCCCGGCCCGCAACGAAGCCGGCAACATCGCCGCCGCCATCGAGCGCATGCCCCTGCTGGGGTCAGCCACCGAGGTGCTGTTCGTGGAAGGCCACTCCTCCGATGGCACCTGGGCGGAGATCGAGCGGGTCTGCGGCTCCTACAGCGGGCCGCTGCAGCTGCGGGCCCTGCGCCAGAGCGGCCGCGGCAAGGCCGACGCCGTCTGGCTGGGCTTCGACCAGGCCGAGGGGGAGGTGCTGATGATCCTCGACGCCGACCTCACCGTGCGTCCCGAGGATCTGCCCCGGTTCTACAAGGCCCTCGCCGAGGGCCGGGGGGAGTTCGTCAACGGCTGCCGGCTGGTGTACCCCCGCAGCAGCGCCGCCATGCCGCCGCTGAACACCGCCGCCAACCGCTTCTTCGCGGCCGCCTTCTCCTGGCTGCTGCGCCAGCGGCTCAAGGACACCCTCTGCGGCACCAAGGTGATCTGGAAGGCCGACTACGAGCGCCTCAAGGCCGGGCGGGCCTACTTCGGCGACTTCGACCCCTTCGGCGACTTCGATCTGCTGTTCGGCGCGGCCAAGCTGAACCTCAAGATCGTCGAGGTGCCGGTGCGCTATCAGGAGCGCAGCTACGGCAGCTCCAACATCGCCCATGTGAAGGAGGGACTGATCCTGGCAAGGATGTGTCTGTATGCGGCCCAGAAGCTGCGCTTCACCCCGTGAGCCTGTGGCTGTCCGTCCCGGTTCCGCCCCGCCGGCGGCGACGCCGCCGATGAGGAAGCGCTGGTTCCTGGGGTTGGTGGTGACCCTGGCGCTCTACCTGGGGCTCAGCATCTGGTTCGGTTTCGCCGATGTGGTGCGCTCCCTGGGGGCGCTGCCCTGGTGGTGCTGGCTGCTGGTGCCGGCCCTGGTGGCCACGGGCTATCTGCTGCTGTTCCAGCGCTGGCAGTTCTACCTCCGCCAGCTGGGACACCCCCTGGCCTGGCGGCCCAGCAGCCGGATCTACGTCGCCGGCCTGGCCCTGGTCGCCGCCCCCGGCCGCAGCGGCGAGGCCCTGCGGGGGCTGTGGCTGCAGCGCCGCCACGGCATCCCGATGCAGGTCGGCGTGGGGGTGACCCTGGCGGAGCGGGTGGCCGACCTGGCCGGAGCCCTGCTGGTGCTGGCCTGGGGGCTCGGGGGGCGGATCCTGCCGGCCCTGGCGGCGGGCGGGGCGACCCTGGCCCTCGGCGCCTGGCTGCTCACCCATCCGGCCGCCCTGCGGCGCCTGGAGGCCTTCCTCGACCGGCTGCCGGCCCACCGGCGCTGGCACGGACTGACCCGGCTGCTGCGGGAGGCCCTCGGGGCGATGGGCCGGCTGCGGCGGTTGCTGCGCCCCTGGCCCCTGCTGGTGGGCACCGCCCTGGCGGCCCTGGTGTGGCTGATCGAGGCGTCGGCGCTGATGGGCCTGCTGCAGTTGCAGGGGGATCCCCTGGCCCTCACCCAGGCCGCCGTGATCCGCACCGCCATGGCCCTGGGCGGGGTCCTCTCCTTCCTGCCGGCGGGGGTCGGCACCGCGGAGGCCACGGCCATCGGCCTGGCGGTGGCCTTCGGCGTCGACCGGCCGACGGCGCTGGCGGTCACCCTGGTGCTGCGGGTGTGCACCGTGCTGCTGCCCACTGCGGTGGGTCTGGTGGTGCTGGGCCGCCATCGGGACGGTGGCGAGGCGATGGCGGCGTGAGCGACACCCCCCTCTCCCCCGGGGCCGGCTACCGGGCCGAGATCGACGGCCTGCGGGCCCTGGCCGTGGTGGCCGTGATCCTCAACCACATCGACGACCGGCTGCTGCCCAGCGGCTACCTGGGGGTGGACATCTTCTTCGTGATCTCCGGCTTCGTGATCACCGCCTCCCTGACCCGCCGTCCGGCCCGTTCCCTGGGGGATCTGCTGCTCGGCTTCTACAGCCGGCGCCTGAAGCGGCTGGTGCCGGCCCTGCTGGTCTTCGTGGTGGTGGTGGGGATCCTCTCCTGCCTGGTGATCCCCCGCCCCCACACGGCCCTGCGCACGGGGATCAGTGCCCTGTTCGGCTTCTCCAACATCTACCTGCACGGGCAGGCCACCGACTACTTCGGCACCGCCACCAAACTCAACCCCTTCACCCACACCTGGTCGCTGGGGGTGGAGGAGCAGGTCTACCTGCTGCTGCCGCTGGTGGCCTGGCTGACGGGCTTCGCCCGCCCGGGAGCCGGAGGCCACAGGGCCCTGTTCGGCGTGATGGGCGTGGCCTCGCTGGCGTCCCTGATCGCCTTCGTCCAGCTCTATCCCACCCAGCAGGCCGCCGCCTACTTCCTGATGCCGCCGCGCCTGTGGGAGATGGGGGCAGGCTGCCTGCTGTTCTGCCTCAGCGGCGTCTGGCCGGCCGCCGCCAGGGGCCTGGGCCGCCTGCCACCGCTGCCGGCCGTCCTGGGCCTGGTGGGGGTGATGCTGCTGCCGCTGGCCTGGGCGGTTCCGGCCACGGTGGCCGCCGTGCTCCTGACCACGCTGCTGATTGCCAGCCTGCGGCAGGGGACCGCCGCGTACCGGCTGTTCAGCCTGCCGGCCCTGGTGCAGGTGGGGCTGATCTCCTACTCCCTCTACCTCTGGCACTGGGGGGTGCTCTCCCTGAGCCGCTGGACAATCGGCCTGCACTGGTGGTCGCTGCCGTTCCAGATCGGCCTGATGGTGCTCCTGTCGCTGGCCTCCTACCGCTGGGTGGAAAAGCCCCTGAGACAGGCCAGCTGGGCGCCGCGGCGGGACCGGACGATCGCCATCGGGGTGGGCGGCCTGGCCGCCGGGGCGGGGCTGCTGATCGGTGCCGACAACCTGCCCCCGTTCAGCCTCTACGCCGGCCGCAACCCGATCCCTGCGGGCATGGGGGTGGAATCGCTTGTCGATCCCTATCGAGTGCCGGATGCCTCCGGCACCTGGCAGGGATCCCCCTGCGTGCTGGCCAACGACGGCGAAGCGGACAAGACCATCACCATCGAGGACTGCACCCTCGGGGACTTCGCCACGGCCCGCCACCGGGTGCTGGTGGTGGGCAATTCCTTCTCGGCCTCCTTCGCCGGCGCCTTCGACGAGCTGGTGGCCCGGGACGGGTACGCGGTGACGATCACCTCGGCCTGGGCCGCCTCCCCGGTGGGCAACTTCGCCGCCCTCGGCGGGGGCGGCCCGTTCGCCGCCACCAACCGCGCCTACTGGAACCGGGTGGTGCCGGGGCTGGTGGCGCAGCTGCGCCCCGGCGACTGGGTGTTCCTGGTCAACGACATGGTGATGTTCTCGCCCCCCAGCCAGGGGCCGGGCAGCCGGCTGATCCTGCAGACCCTGAGGGTGGGCCTCAGCGACTTCTCCGCCAGCCTGGCGCGGCGCGGCGTGCGCCTGGCGGTGCTCAACGGCCTGCCCTTCGCCCGGGAGGCCAACTGCCACCCCGCCAGTGCCGTGCCCCAGTGGTTCTCCCCCTTCGGCGGCCCCTGCCTGATGCCGGACCGGGCGGAATCCCTGCGGCGACGCCAACCGCTCGACGAGGTGCTGGGGGATCTGCAGGCCCAGGGCAAGCTGCAGGTGGTGGACCTGTTCGATCTGTTCTGCCCCGAGGGGGACTGCACCTATCGGGCCCGGGGTGGCGAGATCCTGTACCGGGACGAGCATTCCCATCCCTCGACGCAGGCCGTCCAGCTCGCCGCGCCGCTGATCCGGAACGTGCTCATGACTCCGGGGACAGGGGCGGAGGGGAGCTGAGGCCCGGGTCAACATGAACGATGCCCCCGAGTCCGTGGGGTACCAGGACGACCTGGGCCACGGGCTCGGGGGCTCTCGCCGGGTCCGCTCTGGCGCGGAACCGATGGATCAGGAGTCAGCGGCCGTGATCAGCCGGCATTCTCCGCGATCAGCAGACCCTGGATGGGACAACTTGGGGTCATGGACACCTCCTCCTGTGGGTTGGATGCCAGCCGGCGACGCCTGCGGCAAGGACGGAAGACGACCGAAGTCGGACAGGCACCGGCATGGCCAAGGCTCCGGGGGACCACTGGCCGCCGCCGTGGCGGCGGCGACCGGTGGGACCGGGCCAGACATTGCGGCGCTCTCCGATCAGGCGTTTCCGTCGATCACCACGTCACTGCTGACGGAACGGCGCCATCGTAGCCAGCTTTTGCAGCCTCAGGCGGGCGGCGATCACCGGGGGGCCATGAAAAAAGCCCCCATGGAGGGGGCTCGAGATCCATGGAAAAGGAATCAGAGAGCGTTGCCGCGGGGCAGAACCTCTTCAGGGAAGATGAAGTTTTCGTGCGGCTGGTCGGCAGGCGCCATCCAGGCACGCAGACCTTCGTTGAGCAGGATGTTCTTGGTATAGAACGTCTCGAATTCAGGATCCTCCGCTGCGCGGATCTCCTGGCTCACGAAGTCGTAGGCCCGCAGGTTGAGGGCCAGGCCGATGATGCCGATGCTGCTGGTCCACAGACCCATCACCGGCACGAACAGCATGAAGAAGTGCAGCCAGCGCTTGTTGGAGAAGGCGATCCCGAAGATCTGGCTCCAGAAGCGGTTGGCGGTGACCATCGAGTAGGTCTCCTCTTCCTGGGTGGGCTCGAACGCCTTGAAGGTGTTGGCCTGGTCGCTGTCCTCGAACAGGGTGTTCTCCACCGTGGCGCCGTGGATGGCGCACAGCAGGGCACCGCCGAGGATGCCGGCCACGCCCATCATGTGGAACGGGTTCAGGGTCCAGTTGTGGAAACCCTGCAGGAACAGCAGGAAGCGGAAGATCGCCGCCACACCGAAGGAGGGGGCGAAGAACCAGCTGCTCTGACCCAGGGGGTACATCAGGAAGACACTGACGAACACCGCGATCGGGCCGGAGAAGGCGATGGCGTTGTAGGGACGGATGCCGACGAGACGGGCGATCTCGAACTGGCGCAGCATGAAGCCGATCAGCGCGAAGGCGCCGTGCAGGGCCACGAAGGGCCAGAGGCCGCCGAGCTGGATCCAGCGGACGAAGTCACCCTGGGCTTCCGGGCCCCAGAGCAGCAGGAGGCTGTGCCCCATGGCATCCGCCGGGGTGCTGACGGCGGCGGTGAGGAAGTTGCAGCCCTCCAGGTAGCTGCTGGCAATGCCGTGGGTGTACCAGGAGGTGGCGAAGGTGGTGCCGGTGAGCCAGCCGCCCAGGGCCAGATAGGCCGTGGGGAACAGCAGCAGACCGGACCACCCCACGAAAACGAAGCGGTCGCGCTTGAGCCAGTCGTCGAGGACGTCGAACCATCCACGGGTGGCAGGGGCGCGCCCCAGGGCGATCGTCATGGGAGGTGCTTCACGAAGCTTTACAAGCCGACTTTAAAAGAGAACGCCCTTTCTGCGCGTCCGAGGGGGGCGTCGCGCTCAGGGATTGAGTACAAGTACCCACACCTCCCCGACGCCCGACGATTCGCCAGAGTGGCCGGGCCAGCCTTTCCCGCCGTCCCGGCCCCCAGCAGCTTCCACCATGTACGTCGTCGAGATCTCCCTCCGGCTCAGCCCCATGCCCGTTGCCGTCCAGCGCAAGGAGCTGGAGGCCGCCCGGGCCCTGTACGGGGAGGTGCGCCAGGCGCTCGAAAGCGGGCACCCCAAGGTGCTCGAGCTCACCTGCGAGAAGGACGAGCAGAAGCGCGTCAGCCTCCTGAGCGGCGAGATCGTCGCCGTGCAGATTTATGAGAAGTCGTCGGTCGCCGGCGGCGGCAAGCGTCCCGGCTTCAGCTTCGAGCCTTGAGCGCAGCGGCGACCTCCGGGGCGGTCGAGCCGCCCCTGCACATCGAGGGACTCCGCTTCGGCTGGGGCGAAGGGGTCCCGGCGCTGCGCGACTGCCGGCTGAGCATTCCGGGGCCGGGCCTCTGGATGCTCGTGGGCAGCAACGGCAGCGGCAAGAGCACCCTGCTGCGCCTGATCGCCGGCCTGCTCACCCCCACGGCGGGCCACATCACCTGCCAGGGCCGGCCGGCCCTGGTGTTCCAGAACCCCGACCACCAGCTGCTGCTGCCCAGCTGCGGCAGCGATCTGCAGCTGGCGCTCCCCGATGGGCTCGACGACGGCGCCCGGGCCGGGCGGGTGGCCTCGGCCCTGGCCCAGGTGGGCCTGGCGGGACTGCAGCAGCGCCCCATCCACACCCTGAGCGGCGGCCAGAAGCAGCGGCTGGCGATCGCCGGCGCCCTGGCCAGCGCCGCCACGCTGCTGCTGCTCGATGAACCCACGGCCCTGCTGGATCCGGACAGCCAGAGGGAGGTGCTGGAGCTGATCCATCGGCTCTGCCATCGCAGCCCGTCCCCCCTCACCGCGCTGTGGATCACCCACCGTCTCGAGGAACTGGAGTGCTGCGACGGGGCTGCCCGTATGGAAGCCGGCACGATCGGCCCCTGGCAGAGCGGCGAAAGCCTGCGCCGCTCCCTCTCCCCCTTGCCCGCCGGCGGGGCCGAAAGGTAAGGTCTTCGGATCCCGGTCCGCCGGGTGTCTTCCTCGGTAGCTCAGTGGTAGAGCGGTCGGCTGTTAACCGATTGGTCGCAGGTTCGAATCCCGCCCGGGGAGTTTTTCCATCCAGATCCGTCCGTTTCCTGCGCCCATCCCCGCGGCCTCGGCCGGAGCAATCCGGGCGTTGAGCCGGATCCGCATGCTCGGCCAGGGGGAGCACCTGCACCCTGCCCCCTGCAGCGCTCCAGCAAAGCCGCGACACTATTCTCTTCCGTGCCCGTGCACCCCCGCAGGCACCACGACGACACGCCTCGCCACGCCTCGCCCCCTCCCATGAAGCCCTCGATCCTGCTCATCGAAGATGACGGCGACATGCTCGATCTCGTCGCCGGCCATCTCGAGCACGGCGGCTTCGACGTCCAGAGGGCTGCCGATGGCATCAAAGGCCAGGCCCTGGCCGTTCAGTACTGCCCCGACGTCATTCTCCTCGACCTGATGCTCCCCAAGGTCGACGGACTGACCCTCTGCCAGCGCCTCCGCCGCGACGAGCGGACGGCCAAGATCCCCATCCTCATGCTCACCGCCCTCGGCAGCACCAAGGACAAGGTGAGCGGCTTCAATTCCGGCGCCGACGACTACCTCACCAAGCCCTTCGATCTCGAGGAGCTCATGGTCAGGGTCAAGGCCCTGCTCCGGCGCAGCGAGCGCGCCCCCCTCTCCGCCAAGCACAACGAGATCCTCAGCTTCAGCTCCCTCACCCTCGTCCCCGAGCGCTTCGAGGCCATCTGGTTCGATGCGCCCGTCCGCCTCACCCACACCGAGTTCGAACTCCTCCACTGCCTCCTCCAGCGCCACGGTCAGACCGTCGCCCCCTCCCTGATCCTCAAGGAGGTCTGGGGGTACGAGCCCGACGACGACATCGAGACCATCCGCGTCCACATCCGCCACCTGCGCACCAAGCTCGAGCCCGATCCCCGCAAACCGCGCTTCATTAAGACCGTCTACGGCGCCGGGTACTGCCTCGAGCTGCCTCCCACCGATCAGATCGACAGCCTCGGCGCCGCCATCCGCAGCGCCAGGGAGGCCAAGCTCACCGCCGCTCCCAAACCGGGCGAAGGGGCGGTGGCCTGACGGCCCCCCTCCTCAGCGGCCCAGGTCCAGCAGGGCCACCTCCCAGGCCAGGCGCGGCTGCACGTAGGCCAGCAGATGGCTGCGCAGCTGCTCGATGCGGCGCAGGGGCGCCGGCTCCCTGCACTGCCGCCAGAGGTGCAGCTGCCACCAGTCGAGCAGCCACAGCTGCTGCTCGCCATCCAGGGCCTCACTGAGGTCGCGGGCCAGGCCCAGGGCCTCGAGCGGCTCCCGCCCCAGGGCCAGCAGCCGGTCGGCCAGGCCCTCCGGCAGGCCCCGCCAGACCCGACGGTGACGCAGCAGGGCCCCGGGGGAGCCGGCGGCCAGCTCGAGCAGCTCGGGGGGATCGGCTGCGGCCCCCTCCGCCGTCCCCTCCCCAGCCCCCTCCGGCGCCGGCAGGGCCGCCAGCACCCGGTGCACCAGGGCGGGGGGCAGGCGCGCGAACGGGATGGCCTGGCAGCGGGAGCGGATCGTGCTCAGCAGCCGGTCCGGTGTCGCCGTGAGCAGGATCAGCAGGCCGTGGCCCGGTTCCTCGAGGGTCTTGAGCAGGGCATTGGCGGCCGCTTCGGCCATCGCCTCGACCGTATCCAGCACCACCAGGGAACGCTCCCCCTCCACCGGACGGCGGGCCAGGAAACGGGTCACCTCCCGCACCTGCTCCAGGCGCAGCTGGGGGGGGCTGCGGCGGCTGAGGCCCTGGACTTCGGCCTCGGAGGCCGTCACCAGCCGGCCCTGGTGCAGGTGGGTGGGCTCCACCCAGAGCAGATCGGGGTGGTTGCCCTCCGCCAGGCGTCGCCGCAGCGGCACCGATCCGGCGGTGCCACCGGCGAGCACCCCCTCGAGCAGGCGCAGGGCCGCCAGCCGGCGGCCCACCCCCTCGGGCCCGACGAACAGGTAGGCGGGAGCCAGCCGCCGCTGCTCCAGGGCGGCCGTGAGCAGGGCCACCGCCTGGGGCTGGCCCACCAGATCAGCGAACAGCTCAGCCATGGCCCCGTCCGCCGCCGGCGCCCAGGTGCTCCGTGATCAGGGTGCGGCACCGGGCCGTCACCTGCTCGATCGGCCCGCCGGCCTCGACCCGCTGCCAGCCCCGCTCGGCGGCCAGGCTGGCGAAGCCGTCGCTGACCCGCTGCAGGAAGGCCTCGCCCGCGGCCTCGATCCGGTCGGCGGGCCGGTCGCCGCGGCGCCTCAGGGAACCGGCCAGGGAGAGATCGAGCCAGAGGGTGAGATCGGGCTCCAGGCCGCCGGTGGCCATCGCCTCGAGCTGGTGGATGGTGGCCATCGGCAGGCCGCGGCCATGGCCCTGGTAGGCCGCGGTGGAGCCGCTGTAGCGATCGCTCAGCACCCAGTCGCCGGCGGCCAGGGCGGGACGCAGGCACTCCTCCACGTGCTGGGCCCGGTCGGCGGCGTAGAGCATCAGCTCGCAGAGGCTGCAGGGGGCGACCCCAGCCGGAGGGTGCAGCAACAGGGCACGCAGGGCCTGGCCCAGGGCCGTCCCGCCCGGTTCCCGCGTCACCACCAGCCGGGAGCCGGGCGCCATCAGGCCGCTGAGCGGCAGCCAGGCGCGCAGGGCCTCGATCTGGGTGGTCTTGCCGCAGCCGTCGATGCCCTCCAGCACCAGGAAGCGCCCGCTCATGGCGCCGGATCCGTGGGGAGACCCTGAAGCAGCAGGGCGTTGCCGACCACGGTGATCGAACTGAAGGCCATCAGCAGGGCCGCCAGTTCGGGCGAGAGGCTGAGGCCGAAGCCCGGCAGGAGCGCACCGGCGGCGATCGGCAGGACGACCAGGTTGTAGCCGAAGGCCCAGGCCAGATTCTGCCGGACCTTGGCCATGGTGCGCCGGGCGATCTCCAGGGCCCGGACGATGCCGTCGAGCCCCTCCCCCATCACCACCAGGGCCGCGCTCTCCTGGGCGATCTGGGTGCCGGTGCCGACGGCGATGCCCAGGTCGGCGGCGGCGAGGGCGGGGGCATCGTTGATCCCGTCGCCCACCATGGCCACGGCCCCCCGGCCATGGGCCAGCAGAAGCCGTTCCAGCTTCTGCTCGGGCCGCAGTTCCCAGGCCAGCTCCTCCGGCCTGAGGCCCAGCCGGCGGCCCAGATCCTCGACGCTGGCGCGCCGATCGCCGCTGAGCAGGCCCAGGCGCAGCCCCAGGCGCCGCAGGTGGCTCACGGTGGCGGCGGCATCGGCCCTGGGCCGATCCGCCACCGCCAGGAGTCCCAGCAGCCGTGCCTCGGCGGCCACCGCCAGCAGGGTGGCACCATCGGCCTCCAGCTCCTGCTGCAGGACCGTGGCGGCGGGCTCCGCGCCCACCCCCAGGCGCGTCAGCCACTCGAGCCGGCCCACTCGCACCAGGCCGGAGCCCTCCACCAGCCCCTGCACCCCGTCGCCGGGGAGGGTCCGGGCCTCGCTGACGGCCAGCAGGGGCAGTCCCCGGCACTGGGCCTCCTGAAGCACGGCATGGGCCAGGGGATGGCGGCTGTGCTGCTCGAGGCTCGCCGCCAGCTGCACCAGCCGGGCGGCCTCAGCCGCTTCCGCAGGGCTGCCCGGAGCCGCCCCCACGACCCGGACGGCCGTCACCAGGGGCCGCCCGATGGTGAGGGTGCCGGTCTTGTCGAACAGCACCGCCTCCAGCCGGGAGGCGGTCTCGATCGCATCGCCGCCACGGAACAGCAGGCCGGAGCGGGCCGCCAGCCCGGAGCCCACCGTGATCGCCGTGGGCGTGGCCAGGCCGAGGGCGCAGGGACAGGCCACCACCAGCACCGCGATGGCCAGCTGCAGCCCAAGGCTGAAGGGGGTGCCGGCGGCCCCACCCCCGTGGGCCAGGGCGCCATGCCCATGGGCCCCGTGGCCAACGGCCGCGCCCATCGTGAGCACCTCGGGCCAGTGCCGGCATCCCCACAGCCACCAGAACAGCAGGGTGGCCAGCGCCAGCAGCAGCACCACGAGGGTGAAGCGGCCGGCGACCCGGTCGGCGAGCCCCTGGATCGGGGCCTTGCGGGCCTGGGCCCGCTCCACCAGGCACACGATGCGGGCGATGGCGCTGTCGGCGCCGCTGCGGCGCACCTCCAGCACCAGGGAGCTCTCCAGGTTGAGCAGGCCGGCGGCCAGCTCGCTGCCGGGCTCCACCGCCTGCGGCCGGGACTCGCCGGTGAGGCTGGAGGCATCGACGCGCGAGCGGCCCTCCAGCACCACCCCGTCCACCGGCACCCGGTCGCCCGGCAGCAGCCGCAGCCGGTCCCCCGGCCGCAGTCCCCCCACCCGCACCTGGCGGGGGGGGTCGTCGCCCAGGAGCAGCAGGGCATGCTCGGGCTGGAGGGCTCCCAGCTCCTCAATGGCCCGGCCGGTGCGGTAGCGGGCGCGCTCCTCCAGGAAGCGGCCGGTGAGGACGAAGCCGAGCAGCATCACCGGCTCGTTGAAATAGCAGGGCCAGCCGCTGGCCGGCCACAGCCAGCCCACCAGGCTGGAGAGGTAAGCGCTGGCCACCCCCAGCCCCACCAGGGTGTCCATGCCGGGCACCCCGGCCAGGGCCGAGCGGACGCCGCGGACCAGGATCGGCCGGCCGGGGAAGGCCAGGGCCAGGGTGGCCACCAGGGCGTGGAACCAGGGGCTGCCCAGCAGCGGCCAGGGACCGCCCCAGGTCAGCCGGCCGGCATCGGCGAGGTGCCCCAGTCCGGAGACGAGCAGCAGCAGCAGGGCCACCAGCAGCTGGCGCCAGTGGCGCCACCACTGTTCGGCCTGGCGCCGCTCCCGCTGGCTGGCCGGCTCCGGCTCCAGGGGGCGCAGCCGGGCCTGGAAGCCCAGGCCCTCGAGGCTGCCCAGCAGGGCAGGCAGGGGATCCACGGCGCTGCCGTCGGGTCCCTCGACCCGGGGCTCCAGGTCCACCCAGGCCGTGCGGGTCAGCAGGTTGACGCTCGCCTGGCGCACCCCTGCGGTCTGGAGGAGGCGCTGCTCCACGGCGCGGACGCAGCCGCCGCATTTCATCCCCTCCACATCGAGGAGCAACGGCTCGCGGGGGCTGCTGGCGGGGGGGGTGGCGCTCAAGCGGGGGGGGCCGGGGCGGCGGGGCCGGGGTCCCAGGCTAGGGAGCCGCCACGCCCCTGCCCCGACCACCCGAGGCAGGATGGGGGGACGATCCGGACCTGGACCCTTGCCCCGCTCGCAGCGCAACGACAACTTCATCGACAAGAGCTTCACGGTCATGGCCGACCTGATCGTCAAGCTGCTGCCGATCGATCCAAAGGCGAAGGAGGCCTACGTCTATTACCGCGACGGCCTCTCGGCCCAGAACGACGGCGACTACGCCGAGGCGCTGGAGAACTACGAGGAGGCCCTCAAGCTCGAGGAGAACAGCATCGACCGGGGCGAGATCCTCAAGAACATGGCGATCATCTTCATGAGCAACGGTGAGGAGGAGAAGGCCCTCGACTACTACCGCCAGTCCCTGGACGCCAACGGCAACTCCCCCTCCTGCCTCAAGAACATGGGCCTGATCTACGAGAAGTGGGGGCGGCTGGCGGAGGAAACCGGCGACCAGGACGCGGCCGACCGCTGGTTCGACGAGGCGGCCGTGCACTGGACCAAGGCGGTGCGCCTCTACCCGGGCGGCTACCTGGACATCGAGAACTGGCTCAAGTCCTCCGGCCGCAGCAACGTCGACGTGTACTTCTGAGCCCCCGGCTCAGTCCCCCTCGGCGGGGTTCATCCCCAGGCCGGCCACCAGGGCCTCGGCCACCGTGGCCGCCTCCAGCAGCTGCAGGCCCAGGCCGGCCGCCACCGGCCCGAGGGCGCTGCCCCGGGGCACCACCGCCCGGGCGAACCCCAGCCGGGCCGCCTCCTGCAGGCGCAGCTCCAGCTGGCCCACCGGTCGCAGCTGCCCCCCCAGGCCCAGTTCCCCCAGCAGCACCGTGCCCGCCGGCAGGGTGAGGTCGCGGTAGCTGGCCACCACGGCGGCCGCCACCCCCAGATCTGCCGCCGGCTCCTCCACCTCGAGGCCGCCGGCCACCGCCAGGTAGCAGTCGAAGCGGGAGAGGGGCAGCCCCATGTGCTTCTCCAGCACCGCCAGGATCTGGTGCAGGCGGTTGGTGCCGATGCCGGTGGCGGTGCGCCGCGGGCTGGCGTAGCTGGTGGGGCTGACCAGGGCCTGGATCTCCACCAGCAGCGGGCGGGTGCCCTCGCAGGCCACGATCGTGGCGGTGCCGGGGCTGGGGCCATCCCCGGCCAGGAACAGCTCACTGGGGTTGCTCACCTCCACCAGCCCCGCCCCCCGCATCTCGAACACCCCCAGTTCGTGGGTGGCGCCGAAGCGGTTCTTCGCCGCCCGCAGCAACCGGTGGCTGGCGAAGCGGTCCCCCTCGAAGGTGAGCACCGCATCCACCAGATGCTCGAGCACCTTGGGGCCCGCCAGCATTCCCTCCTTGGTGACATGGCCCACCAGCACCAGGGCGGTGTGCTGCCGCTTGGCGATGCGCTGCAGGGCGGCGGCACATTCCCGCACCTGGGACACCGATCCGGGGGCACTGCCGAGTTCGGCGTCATGCAGGGCCTGGATGCTGTCGATGATCGCCACTTCCGGCCGGAGGGTCTCCAGCTCCTGCAGCACCAGCTCCAGATCGGTCTCCGCCAGCAGGCGCAGGCCCTCGCTCTCGCCGTCACCCGCCTCCGGCACGGCGCCGGGTCCAGCTCCGGGGCCGTCCTCGGCCAGGCGCCGCCAGCGCAGCTTCACCTGCTGGGCCGACTCCTCGGCACTGACGTAGAGCACCACCGCCCGGGCGGCCATGGCGCGGGCGCTCTGCAGCAGCAGGGTGCTCTTGCCGATCCCCGGGTCGCCCCCCAGGAGCACCAGGGAACCGGGCACCAGGCCGCCCCCCAGCACCCGGTCCAGTTCGCCGTAGCCGCTGGCCAGGCGCTGCAGGGGCCGGTCCCCCACCGCCTGGATCGGTTCGGAGCGGCGCGGCCGGCCCGGCGCCCCGGCCCCGTCAGGCCCCGGAGCGGGGCTGGCTGCCACCGGCCGGCGCCGGCGGCTGTCGCCGCTGGGCTCGCTCTGCTCCACCAGGGTGTTCCAGCCGCCGCAGCCGGCGCAGCGGCCGAAGAACTGCCGCGTCCTGGCCCCACAGGCCTGGCAGACGAACGAGGAACCGGGACGGGCCAAAGGAAGCGGGCGGTGTGTATGAAGAAAGGTGGCGTTCGGTGAATTCCCGACCTTCCGGCCGGTTCAGTGGGTCGGAACCGTGTTGCATTCTCCTCGCCGCGCAATGACGGCCTCCCCCACCGCCAAGGAAACGATCCTCGTCGTCGATGACGAGGCCAGCATTCGCCGCATCCTCGAGACGCGTCTCTCGATGATCGGCTACCAGGTGGTCACCGCCAGCGACGGCGAGGAGGCCATCGAGGCCTTCCACCGCGTCCTGCCGGACCTGGTGGTCCTCGACGTGATGATGCCCAAGCTCGACGGCTACGGCGTCTGCCAGGAGCTGCGCAAGGAATCGGACGTGCCGATCGTGATGCTCACCGCCCTCGGCGACGTGGCCGACCGCATCACCGGCCTGGAGCTCGGGGCCGACGACTACGTCGTCAAACCCTTCAGCCCCAAGGAACTGGAGGCCCGCATCCGCTGTGTGCTGCGGCGGGTGGAGAAGGACCCGGGCGCCGGGATCCCCAACTCCGGCGTGATCCAGGTGGGCGATCTCCGCATCGACACCAACAAGCGCCAGGTGTATCGGGGCGACGAGCGCATCCGCCTCACCGGCATGGAGTTCAGCCTGCTGGAGCTGCTGGTGAGCCGATCGGGCGAGCCCTTCAGCCGCGGCGAGATCCTCAAGGAGGTGTGGGGCTACACGCCCGAGCGTCACGTGGACACCCGCGTGGTGGATGTCCACATCTCGCGGCTGCGCTCCAAACTGGAGGATGATCCGGCCAACCCCGAGCTGATCCTCACGGCCCGGGGCACCGGCTATCTGTTCCAGCGCATCGTTGAACCCGTTGCCACCGAAGGATCCTGAAGGCGCAGGGCGCGAAGGCCGTCGCTTCGCCTCCAACCGCCCCAAACCCAATCGCACGATCCGCCGCCTGGTGATCTGGTATCGGCGCAATGCCGCCGTCACCAGCCTCGTGGGCACCGCCACCGCCACCGCCAGCGGCGCCGCCTCGGGGGCGGTGTCGGTGGCCGGCAGCATGGCCGGTGCCGCCACCAACGTGGCAGGCTCCGTGCTCCAGCCCCTGGTGTTCGATCCCCTGCGGCGCCTGCAGCAGGGCAGCCACACCGGCGCCGCCATCGACGACCGGCAACGCCTCTGGGTGGCCGTCGACGGCATGGGCGGGGACCACGCCCCGGGCCCGATCCTGGAGGGCTGCCTGAGGGCCGTGGCCCTGCTGCCCCTGCGCATCCGTTTCGTGGCCGAGCCGGAGCCGCTGCGGCGGGCGGTGGCGGCCATGGGCCTGGGCCAGGAGCTGGAGGAGGCGGTGCAGCGCGGCCTGATCCAGGTGGTGCCCAGCGGCCCGTCGGTGGGCATGAACGAGGAGGCCACCGTGGTGCGCCGGAAGCGCGACGCCAGCATCAACGTGGCCATGGACCTGGTCAAGAAGGGCGAGGCCACCGCCGTCTATTCCGCCGGCAACTCGGGTGCGGTGATGGCGGCGGCGATCTTCCGCCTCGGCCGGCTGGCCGGCATCGACCGCCCGGCCATCGGCGCCCTGTTCCCCACCAAGGACCCCAGCCAGCAGGTGCTGGTGCTCGACGTGGGGGCCAACATGGACTGCAAGCCCGAATGGCTGCACCAGTTCGCCCTGCTCGGCAACATCTACAGCCGCGACGTGCTGCAGGTGAAGCGCCCCCGCATCGGCCTGGTGAACATCGGCGAGGAGGAGTGCAAGGGCAACGACCTCTGCCTGCGCACCCATCCGCTGCTGGCGGGCGACGAGCGCTTCGTGTTCGCCGGCAACTGCGAGGGGCGCGACATCCTCTCCGGCGACTTCGACGTGGTGGTCTGCGACGGCTTCACCGGCAACGTGCTGCTGAAGTTCCTCGAATCGGTGGGCAGCGTCCTGCTGGACGTGCTGCGGGCCGAGCTGCCCCGGGGCCGGCGGGGCAAGGTGGGCTCGGCGTTCCTGCGCAGCAACCTGGTGCGGATCAAGAAGCGCCTCGACCATGCCGAGCACGGCGGCGCCCTGCTGCTCGGCGTCGACGGGGTCTGCGTCATCGGCCATGGCAGCAGCCGGGCCCTCTCGGTGGTGAGCGCCCTGCGGCTGGCCCACTCCGCCGCCAGCCACGGCGTCATGGACGACCTGCACGCCCTCGGCAAGGGGAGCGCCGGAGTGGCAAGCACCTGTGGTTGACTGAGCCCACCTGTGAACCGAATGGGTGCCGCTCGGCTCAGACACGACGGGGACCACGGCCGCCTTGCGGGGAATGGCCCTGGTGGGCTGCGGTCGCGCCCTCCCCGCCGCCAGCATCAGTAACGACCAGCTGAGCGAGCGGGTCGAGACCAACGACGGCTGGATCCGCAGCCGCACCGGCATCGGTGCCCGGCGCGTGGCCGGCCCCGGTGAGACCGTCACCAGCCTGGCCGCCGGGGCGGGCCGGGCGGCCCTGGCCCATGCGGGCTGGGCCCCCGAGCAGGTGGATCTGATCCTGCTGGCCACCTCCAGCCCGGACGACCTGTTCGGCACCGCCCCGCGGGTGCAGGCGGCCCTGGGGGCCCACCGGGCGGTGGCCTTCGATCTCACGGCGGCCTGCAGCGGCTTCCTGTTCGCCCTGATCACGGCGGCCCAGTACATCCGCGGCGGCACGATGCAGCGGGTGCTGGTGATCGGCGCCGACCAGCTGAGCCGCTGGCTCGACTGGGACGACCGCCGCACCTGCGTCCTGTTCGGCGACGGGGCCGGCGCCCTGGCCGTGGAGGCCTGTGACCCCGCCGAAGACGGCCTGGTGGGCTTCCGGATGCGCTCGGACGGCAGCCGCAACGCCTGCCTCACCCTGGCCCAGGTGGCCGAGCACCGCCCGCTGGTGGGGGATCTCTCGGCCCAGGTGGGCGGCTTCGCGCCGATCCACATGAACGGCCAGGAGGTCTACAAGTTCGCCGTGCGTGAGGTGCCCGCCGTGCTGGCGGAGCTGCTCGAGGCCACGGGCACCGCCGCCGCCGACGTCGACTGGCTGCTGCTGCACCAGGCCAACCAGCGCATCCTCGATGCGGTGGCCGAGCGCTTCGCCATGCCCGCCGAGCGGGTGCTCAGCAACCTTTCGGCCTACGGCAACACCTCCGCCGCCACGATCCCATTGATGCTCGACGAGGCGGTCCGCGACGGACGGGTGGGCGCCGGCGACCTGATCGCCAGCAGCGGCTTCGGCGCCGGCCTCAGCTGGGGTGCCGCCCTGTTCCGCTGGAGCGGTCCGGGGGTCCCCCCACCCGAGGCCTAATCTCCTGCCGTTGCACGGGAGGCTTGCATGGCCATCGCCTGGGTGTTTCCGGGACAGGGTTCGCAGAAGCCGGGCATGGCCGAGGGGGTGATCGACCTGCCGGGGGCCCGGGAGCGCTTCGATCGGGCCTCCGAGCTGCTCGGCCGCGACCTGCTGGCGATCTGCGGCGGGGGTGAGGGGGTCGGCGAACCCCGCGACCTCAACGACACCCGCAACACCCAGCCGGCCCTGTTCGTGGTCGAAAGCCTGCTGGTGGACGCGCTCCACGGCCAGGGCCGCAGCGCCCGGCTGGTGGCGGGCCACAGCCTGGGCGAGCTGGTGGCCTTATATGCCGCCGGGGTCTTCGATGCCGAGACCGGCCTGAAGCTGATGCGCCGCCGCAGCGAACTGATGGCCACCGCCGGCGGCGGCGCCATGACCGCCGTGATGGGCTTCGAGCGGGACGAGCTCGAGCAGGCGGTGGCGGCCACCGAGGGGGTGGTGATCGCCAACGACAACAGCGCCGCCCAGGTGGTGCTCTCCGGCACCCCGGAGGCGCTGGCCAGCGTGACCGCCGCGGTGCGCTGCAAGCGGGCCATCCCCCTGGCGGTCTCCGGCGCCTTCCATTCCCCGTTCATGGCCGCCGCCGCCGAGGCCTTCGCCGCCGAACTGGAGGCGGTGCCGTTCGCCGACGCCCGGATCCCCGTGCTCAGCAACGCCGATCCCCGGCCCGAGACCGACGCCGCGGCGCTCAAGGACCGCCTTCGCCGGCAGATGACCCTGGGGGTGCGCTGGCGGGAGACGATGGATCAGCTGCAGGCCGAGGGCATCAGCACCGCCGTGGAGATCGGACCGGGCAACGTGCTTTCCGGCCTGATCAAGCGCAGCTGCCCCGGCCTCGGCACCGCCCAGATCGCCACCGCCGGCGACCTGGGCCAGTGAGACGCCGCCGCCGGCCGCCGGCCGATCCCCCCGCCCTGCTGAACACGCCGAAGCCGAGCCTCACCTACCGGCTGATCAGCTACCTGCTGGTGTTTCCCGTCTTCCGGGTGCTGTTCCGGGGCCGGACGACCGGCAACGACAACGTACCCCTGGAGGGGGCCGTGGTGGTGGTGGCCAACCACGGCTCCCACCTGGATCCGCCGCTGCTGGGGCATGCCCTCGGCCGGCCGGTGGCCTTCATGGCCAAGGCGGAGCTGTTCCGGGTGCCCCTGCTGGGCCCGATCATCCGGGCCTGCGGCGCCTACCCGGTGGAGCGCGGTGCCGGCGACCGGGAAGCGATCCGCGTCGCCACCGACCGGCTGCTGCAGGGCTGGGCCACCGGCGTGTTCATCGACGGCACCCGTCAGGCGAACGGCCGCGTCAATGCCCCCCAGCCGGGGGCGGCCCTGCTGGCGGCCCGGGCCGGCGTGCCGCTGCTGCCGGTGGCGATCATCAACAGCCACCGGGCCCTGGGACCCGGCGGCCACGGCCCCCGGCTGGTGCCGATCCACATCCGCATCGGCACCCCGATCCCGCCGCCGGCCTCCCGGCGCCGTCCCGATCTGGACGCCGCCACCCGCGCCGCCCAGGAGCAGATCAACCGGATGCTCGACCTGGGTCCGATCAGCGGATCCCTGCTCTTTCCAGCCAGGGAGCCACCCGCTCTTCCACCCACGGCCTGATGTCCTGACCGCTGACCACCCACAGGGCCGCCCTGGCACCATCGCCCCAGAGGCGCCGCCGGCCCTCGACGACGCAGAGCTCGCCGCAGGACACGGGGACCGGGGTGAGATGGATGCCGCGGCTGCCGGCCACGATCCGTCCCACCAGCAGGGCCCGCTCCATGTGGTCGGCGGAGGTGACCAGCAGTGCATGGCGGATCCGGGCCTTTCGCAGGTCGTCCACCAGGGAGGTGAAGTTGGACACCGTGTCGCGGGCCCGGTAGTCGAGCTGGACCTGGCGGGGGGACAGACCCTCCTTCTGCAGGAACAGCCAGTGGGCGTACTCGGGGTTGGTGCCGCCGGTGACCACCACCGGCAGGCCGTCCACCCGGGCCAGGCGGGCTGCCGCCGCCTCCCGGTCGGCATCCCCCCCCAGCCCCAGGATCCTCTGGGGGGGCGGCGGCGTGGGCCACCCCCCGCCCCGCGACAGCCACAGCAGGGCCAGTCCCGCCAGGCCCGCCAGCACCACCCGCCCCGAAACGGGGCGGCGGCGGCGCGGCC
>NZ_JAGQBM010000058.1:0-20781 GCF_024345635.1 Cyanobium sp. Lug-B | reverse complement strand
GGCGGTGCTGGCCGGCTGGGGCCTGGCGCTGGATGACGATCCCGCCCGGCTGCCCGCGCGCCGCTGGGGCTACCTGGCGGGTCGGGACGCCGAACGGGCCGGCGATCTGCAGCCGGAGGCCGCTCCGGGGCAGCCGGCGGCCCTGCTGGCCTGCGTGCGGGGGGGCTGGGGATCGGCGCGGCTGCTGGAGCGCCCCCTGGAGACGGCCGGGGGCTGGCTGCTGGGCTTCTCCGATGTCACGTCCCTGCTGTGGCACCGGCTGGCGACGGGCCAGGGGGGCGCCATCCACGGGCCCCTGCTCACCACCCTGGCCGCCGAACCGGCCTGGAGCCGGGAGCGGCTGCGGGCCCTGCTGTTCGGCGAGCCCCTGGCCGATCTGGCGGGGGAGAGCTGGGTGGGCGGCCAGGCCGAAGGACCCCTGCTGGCCGCCAACCTCACGGTGGCGACCCACCTGCTGGGCACCCCGCACCTGCCGGACCTGGACGGGGCGATCCTGATCCTCGAGGACGTGGGGGAGGCCCCCTACCGGATCGAGCGGATGCTCACCCACTGGCGCCTCTGCGGTGCCCTGCAGCGCCTGGGGGGCCTTGGCTTCGGCAGCTTCGAGGGCTGTGACGATCCCACAGACCCCGAAGGCGACGCCAACCGCTTCAGCCTGGAGCAGGTGCTCCGGGAGCGCACGGCCGATCTGGGGATCCCGGTGCTGGCCGGCCTGCCGGTGGGCCACGGCGACGTCAATGCCGCCCTGCCCCTGGGGGTGCGCGCCCGCCTCGACGCCGACCGCGGCCGGCTGAGCCTCATCGATGGTGCCGGGGGGAGCGTCAGTCGCCCGTGAGCCTCTCCTCGTCGATGGCGGTGCGCCCCACCAGGCAGCCCTCCTTCAGCATCTGGGCCACCCGCCAGCGGCGGCGGCCATCGGGGCTGCAGCTGATGATCTCGTGCACCTCGGGGTCGGCGGGGTCGTGGGGGTGCATCACCAGCAGGCTGCCGGCGGCGGGCTGCTCCCCCGGCAGATCCATGGCCCAGCCCCGGTAGCGCTCGCTGGCGAACCACACCCGGCCGGAGTGGATCTCGCCCCGGGCCTCGATGCGCCGCAGCGGAGCGTTCTCGGGGCCCAGCAGGTTGGTCTGGTGATAGCGCCAGTGGCCCGCCTCCTGGAACACCCGGATGGTGACCAGGCTGGGGAAGGTGTCGAGCAGGCCGCCGCCGGCGTCGTAGCGGCGGAAGCTGCCGCGCCACACCCCCTGCTGCCCCACCAGGGCCGGCAGCTCGGCCGCTCCCGCCGCCCGGTCGAACAGCAGCCAGCTGAAGCCGTCGACCTCGCCCCGCACCGACCCGTCGGCCAGCCGCAGGCTGCGGTCCCGGTACCAGAGCTGGTCGGGATGGAGCAGCATCTCGAACTCGGCGCAGACCTCCCCGTCCTGGGGATGCCGATAGCGGCAGGCGCCCGGATCCATGCGGGCGCGGAAGCGGTCGAGGGCCGGCTCCGCCTCGAAAAAGAGGTCGCAGCCCGGATGGCGGTCGAAGGCCTCCGGGCCCAGCTCCTGCACCAGGGAGGCCGCCAGGGGCGGGCGGTCGTAGGTGGGTCCGCCGCGGAAGAACAGCTGCTCGGCCCGGACAGCGCCGCGGTCCGGATCCTGACGCAGCACCACCACCCGCTGGCGGTGGGCCAGCTGGGGGGCCCTGGCCCGGAATTCCTGGAAATAGAGCACCACCACCCCCAGTTGGGGCGCCTGCAGCCGCTCCACCTCCAGGGTGCGCAGTTCCCGGGTGAGCTCGGGCGCCGCCGGACCGCCCCTGGCCACGTTCGCGGCCACCTGGCGCCGGTTGTGGAAGGACCCCTGCCAGCGGGCGGCGATCGTCTCGAGCTGGGCGGCGTTGTCCATCGGCGGCCTCAGGCCCCGCGGGCCGCCAGCACGGCGCTGGCGATGGTGAGATCGAAGCGGGTGGTGAGCTTGATGTTGGAGGGGGGCGCCTCCAGCACCCGCACCGGCAGCCCCAGGCGTTCATATAGCGCCGCGTCATCGGTGACGCTCCAGCCCTCGCGCTCGGCCCGCCCGTGGGCCTCCCGCAGCTGGGCCACCCCGAATCCCTGGGGGGTCTGGGCCGCCCACAGGCCGCTGCGTTCCGGGGTGGCGGTGATCACGCCGCGGCCATCCACCTGCTTGATGGTGTCGGTGACGGGGGTGGCGGCGATGATGCCGGCCCCCTCGGCCATCGCCTCCTTCAGGGCCGTGGCGCAGCGCTCCAGCAGGTCCGGTTCCGCCAGGCAACGGGCGCCGTCATGGATCAGCACCGCCTCGGCATCCGCCGGCAGGGCTGCCAGGCCCAGCCGCACCGACTCCTGGCGGGTGTCGCCGCCGACGATCCAGGCCACCGGCTGGGCCAGGGACCGCCGGGGCTCCGCCGCGGACAGGATGGCGCCGATCGCCGCCTCGTCCTCCGGCCGGCCCATCACCCCGATCCAGCGGATGGCCCCGCAGGCCAGGGCGGCGTCCAGCGTCCAGGCCAGAACGGGGCGTCCGGCCAGGGGCAGCAGCAGCTTGTTGGTGGCGGCACCCATGCGGCGCCCGCTGCCGGCGGCGGCGATCAGCAAATGCACAAGCGATGGGCCGCCCGGGCGGAACACTGGAGTCCTCTCCATACAATCAGGCCGCGAGGCCCGCCCGACCGAACGCCCGATGCGCGCACTGTTTCTGATCCCGGGCGACGGCGCCAGCCAGCTGCAGGCGCTTCCGGCCGTGGCGGCCACCGCCGAACAGCTCCGGTTCCAGATGCAGGTGGTCTGCCACCCGACGCTGGCCGCTCTCTGGAAGCTGCTGCCGGCGGTGGAGAAGGTGATCCCCTTCAACTTCGGCGACGCCACCCTGGCCGACTGGGCCAACCTGCTGGGGTCGGTGCGAGAGCCCGATTTCCAGGCCTGCATCAATCTGGCGGCCGGCCGTCAGGTCGACCTGATGCTCTCGATGAGCCACATCCCCAACCGGATGGCGGCCGGGGGCTTCTCCGCCACCGAGAAGGTGCAGGTGCCCCAGGGTCTCTGGCCGGCCCAGGCCCTTGAGGCCTACCTGCGGCCGATCGGGGTGCGGCTGGAGGCCGCCGCTTTCCGCCTGGCCCTCCCCCGAACCGCCCTCGACGAAGCCATGGCCGCGCTGCCGGCCGGCGACGGGCCCATGCTGCTGCTGGCCCCCTCCGGCCGCCCCGGCGACTGGCCCGATGCGGCCTGGCAGGAGCTCCCCGGCCGCATCGCCGCCAGCCTCCCCGGCCTGCGCAGCCAGCAGTTGCCGCCGGCCACGGCGGCCGAGATCCCCGGCCGGGCCGCCCTGGTGGCCGCCAGTGACGTGGTGCTGGCCAGCGATCCGGTGACGATCGAACTGGCCCTGCTCAGCGGCACGCCGGTGGTGGCCCTGGGTCGCAGCAGCGACAGCCTTCCGGTGCGCGACGGAGTACAAGGACTGGGTTCCGATGGCCACCTGCGTGACCTCCCCTGCAACGACGTGCTCAGGGCCCTGGGCCTCGGCTGAGCCACGCCGATGAGTCGCCTGTGGTTCGCCCGCAGGAAGCGTCCCCCCTCCGCCCGGGTGCGCCGCCCCTGGCTCACCCCCCTGATCGCCCTGATCGTGGTGGTCAACGCCAGCGCCATCGGCTATCGGATCACCGAGGGCTGGGACTGGGGTGATTGCTACTGGATGGTGGCGATCACCATCCCCACCATCGGCTACGGCGAGGTGGAGCCCCTGTCCACCGCTGGCCGGCTCGTCACCGTGTTCTCCCTCGCCGGCGGGCTGGTGGTGGTGCAGCTGACGATCCAGAACCTGGTGGGGCTCTCCGAAACCGGCTACTTCCGGCGCCTGCGGCAGCGCCGTTTCCGCAACTGGGTCCAAAGCATGAACAACCACGTGATTCTCTGCGGCTACGGCCGCATCGGTCAGGAGATCGCCGACCAGCTGATCCGGGAGAAGGTGCCCCTGCTGGTGGTGGAGATGGATCCAGGCTGCCGGGATGCGGCGGAGGAGCGGGGGCTGCCGGTGCTGTTCGCCGACGCCACCCTCGACGAAACCCTGGTGGAGGCGGGCATCCACCAGTGCCGCAGCCTGGTGGCGGCCCTCTCCAACAATGCCGCCAACCTCTACGTGGTGCTCAGCGCCCGGGGGCTGGCCCCCCGCTGCCGGCTGATCGCCCGCTCCGACAGCGCCGAGGCGGGTCGCAAGCTGCGCCTGGCCGGCGCCGACCAGGTGGTGAGCCCCTACGTGGCGGGGGGCCGGGTGATGGCCGCCACCGCCTTGCGGCCCCTCGCCGTCGACTTCATGGAGCTCCTGGCGGGCTCCGACTGCGAGGTGGAGGAATTCCAGCTCAGCGACGACCCGTCCCGGCTGGGGGAGCTCCAGGGCCGCAGCCTGGCGGAGATGCAGTTCGGCCGCCGCAGCGGCGCCCAGGTGCTGGCCATCCGCACCCCGGCGCCGGCGGTGGTCAACCCGTACTCCTACCGGGGCACCACCTACGGCACGCCGGAGGCCACGCTGGTCACCAACCCCGGCGGCGACATCCGCCTGGAGGCGGGCCAGCTGCTGGTGGTGATGGGCAGCAAGGAGCAGCTGCAGCGCTTCGCCGATGTGCTCGGCCCTGCCCTCGAGAGTGCCGACCAGATGGCCGACTGAGCGGGAGCTGGGTGCCGATCGGGCTGGGCCGGCGCACGGCATACGATCGCCTCACCCTGCTCCCGCCGCCATGTCCAGCGCCGCTCCCCTCTCCGGTCAGGTCGCCCTGGTGACCGGCGCCAGCCGGGGGATCGGCCGGGCCATCGCCGAGTCCCTGGCTCAGGCGGGCGCCATGGTGGTGGTGAACTACGCCCGCTCGCCCGAGGCGGCCGAGGCGGTGGTGACGGCGATCACCGCGGCCGGCGGCCGGGCCTGGAGCCACCAGGCGGATGTGGCCGATGAAGCGGCCGTCGAGGCGATGGTGAAGGCGGTGCTGGACACGGAGGGGCGCCTCGATGTGCTGATCAACAACGCCGGCATCACCCGCGACGGCCTGCTGATGCGGATGAAGACCGCCGACTGGCAGAGCGTGATCGACCTCAACCTGACCGGGGTGTTCCTGTGCACCCGCGCCGTCAGCCGCAGCATGCTCAAGGCCCGCCGCGGCCGCATCATCAACATCACCTCGGTGGTGGCCCTGATGGGCAACCCCGGGCAGGCCAACTACAGCGCCGCCAAGGCCGGCGTCATCGGCCTGACCCGCAGCACCGCCGCCGAATTCGCCAGCCGCGGCATCACGGTGAACGCGGTGGCCCCCGGCTTCATCGACAGCGACATGACCCGGGACCTCGACAAGGAGCCGATCCTGGCCGCCATCCCCCTCGGCCGCATGGGCCAGCCCGGCGAGGTGGCCGGAGCGGTGCGCTTCCTGGCGGCCGATCCGGCGGCGGCCTACATCACCGGCCAGGTGCTGCAGGTGGATGGCGGCATGGTGATGCGCTGAGCGCTGCTCAGGGTTCGGGAGCCAGGGGCTGGGCGAGGTCCTCGCGCAGCTTGCGGATCCGCTGCAGCAGCCGCAGCCGGCGACTGCGGGCCGTGAGGGTGAGGAACAGGCGGATCGGCACATAGACCAGGGCCATCAGCAGGCCCAGGGCGGCGATCAGCAGGAACACCATGCCATCGGCGGAGCTGCTCGGCACGAGGGCCGATTCGGTGGCGGCGCTGTCGAGGGTCTGCTGCAGCAGGTCTTCCATGGTTTGAAGGTACCTCCTGCGGCGGGGGCCTGCCGCCTCCTGGGAACGGGCGATTCGGCTTTCCCCACCGAGGGCCGGATGCCTCTGGCGGGGTCGCTGTGGGACGCTGCGACGGATGCTCCTGATGTGACTCCGTCGATGGCCAAACTGATCCAGTTCGCCGATGCCTCCCGCGATTCCCTCGAACGGGGCGTCAATGCCCTGGTCGATGCGGTGAAGGTCACCATCGGACCGAAGGGTCGCAACGTGGTGCTGGAGAAGAAGTACGGCGCCCCCGACATCATCAATGACGGCGTCACCATCGCCAAGGAGATCGAACTCGAGGATCCCTTCGAGAACCTGGGCGCCAAGCTGATGCAGCAGGTGGCCTCGAAAACCAAGGACACCGCCGGCGATGGCACCACCACCGCGGCCGTCCTTGCCCAGTCGCTGGTGCATGAGGGCCTGCGCAACGTGGCCGCCGGCGCCAGCCCGGTGGCCCTGCGGCGTGGCATGGAGCAGGCCACGGCCGTGGTGGTGGCGGGCATCGCAGCCCGTTCCCGCGCCGTGGCGGGCGACGCCATCCGCCAGGTGGCCACGGTGAGCGCCGGCAACGACGAGGAGATCGGCCGCATGATCGCCGAAGCGGTCGAGAAGGTGAGCGCCGATGGCGTGATCACCGTGGAGGAATCCAAGTCCCTGGCCACCGAGCTGGAGGTGACCGAGGGCATGGCCTTCGATCGCGGCTATTCCTCCCCCTACTTCGTCACCGACCAGGACCGGCGCGAGTGCGCCTTCGACAATCCCCTGCTGCTGATCACCGATCGCAAGATCAGCACCGTGGTCGACCTGGTGCCGGTGCTGGAGGCCGTCTCCAAGAGCGGCCGGCCCCTGGTGATCCTGGCCGAGGAGGTGGAGGGTGAGGCCCTGGCCACCCTGGTGGTCAACAAGACCCGCGGCGTGCTCCAGGTGGCCGCCGTGCGGGCGCCGGGCTTCGGCGACCGCCGCAAGGCCATGCTCGAGGACATCGCCATCCTCACCGGCGCCACGGTGATCAGCGAGGACCGGGCCATGACCCTCGACAAGGCCACCCTGGCCGACCTGGGCCATGCCCACCGCATCACCATCACCAAGGACACGACCACGATCGTGGCCGCCGACGACCAGCGCGCCGCCGTGGCCGACCGGGTGGCCGCCATCAAGCGGGAGCTGGAGGCCACCGACTCCGAGTACGACCGCGAGAAGCTCAACGAGCGCATCGCCAAGCTGGCCGGCGGGGTGGCGGTGATCAAGGTGGGGGCCCCCACCGAGACCGAACTGCGCAACCGCAAGCTGCGCATCGAAGACGCCCTCAACGCCACCCGGGCCGCCATCGATGAGGGCATCGTCGGCGGGGGCGGCAGCACCCTGGTGGAACTCACCGAGGAACTCGGAGCCCTGGCCAGCCGCTGCGAGGGCGACGTCCGCACCGGGGTCGAGATCGTGCAGCGGGCTCTGGCGGCCCCGGCCCGCCAGATCGCCATCAACGCCGGCGCCAACGGCGACGTGGTGGTGCAGCAGATGCTGAGCCAGGGCAAGGGCTACAACGCCCTCACCGACAGCTACGACGACCTGCTCGCCGTCGGCATCCTGGATGCGGCCAAGGTGGTGCGGCTGGCCCTGCAGGATGCGGTCTCGATCGCCTCGCTGCTGATCACCACCGAGGCCGTGATCGCCGACAAGCCGGAACCCCCCGCTCCCCCCGCCGGTGACGGCGGCATGGGTGGAATGGGCGGCATGGGAGGGATGGGTGGCATGGGCGGCATGGGAATGCCCGGCATGATGTGAGCCCCGGGGGGCTCGCACGGGCCGGTTGGGCTGAGGCTCAGCCGGCCATGGCCTTTACGTAGGCGGCCACCTGCAGGTCCACACCCGTGATCGCCGTCCCCACCACCACGGCATCGGCCCCACAGGCGAGGGCGCGGGTCGCCTCCTGCTTCGAGGCGATGCCCCCCTCGCAGACCAGGGCCACCGCTTCGGGCAGCTCGCGGCGCAGGGGGCCCAGCAGGTCCCAGGCCGGTGGCAGCTGCGCGGCGGTGGCTTCGGTGTAGCCGTAGAGGGTGGTACCCACCCACTGGCAGCCCAGGGTCGCCGCCCGCAGCCCGTTCGCCACGCTGTCCACATCCGCCATCAGCGGGGCCCCCAGCTCCTGGCTGGCCCGCACGATCAGCGCCTCCAGCTCCTGGCCGTCGGGCCTGGGGCGCTCGGTGGCATCGATGGCCACCACATCGGCTCCCGCCGCCCAGACGGCACGGATCTCCTCCCAGCCGGGGGTGATGTACACCGGGCTACCGGGAAACGTGCGCTTCCAGAGACCGACGATCAGGGCGTCGGGGCAGCGGCGCCGCACCGCGCCGATGTGCTCGGGGCTTTCCAGCCGCACGCCGGCGGCCCCCTGGAGCAGGCTGGCCTCCGCCATCGCAGCGATCACGGCCGGATCGCGCATCGGGGAACCCTCCGGTGCCTGCACCGAGACGATCAGTCGACCGCCGAGGGCGGCCCGTTCAGGAAGGGGACGGGAAGACGCCATCGGGGCGGCAGTGGGTGTCGGGGATCAGCTGGCGCGTCGATGCTGCGGCGCCGCGGAGAGCCAGCAGCGCAGGTCGGCCAGGGTGGGGGGCGCCGGGGCCGGCGAGGTGCTCGGGGTGAGGGGGTGCAGGGCGATGACGTCCGACAGGCCGGCGGCCCCTTCGGCCTCGGCCACGGGGGCGGGGAGGGGCGGCTCGATGGCGTCCGTGAGGGGGGCTTTCGCCACGGCGACGACCCTGATGGGGGTGACCGGGCTGGGGACCATCGGGCTGGGGACGGGCGTGATCGTGGTGGGGACAGCCGTGGTCGCGGCGGGGACGGGCGGGGTCGGAGTGGGCGGCGGCGGGCCGGCGAAGGAATCTTCCAGGGCGGCGAAAGCCTCGGCCATGGTCACGCTGGCTGGGGCCATGGCCGCGTCCATGTGCTGCAGCAGCCAGTCGCCGGCCTCCCAGCCCGCCTCGGCCACCACGCTGCCGGTGCGGAAGCTCTCCAGGGAGGTCACCCCATGGCGGTGGGCCCACTGGCCGGTGAGGCGGGCGACGGTGGCGGCATCCCTGCGGCGGATGGCGTCGAGCAGCAGCTGGGAAAGCTCTGGACGGGGGGACGGCAGGGACACGGGGCGGGGCGTCAGGTGAGCTTGCGATCCAGCATCGGGCGGATCAGCAGGAACAGACCGGCGGCCAGCCCCGCCAGGATGGCCAGGCAGGTGAGGGCCGAGAGGGATCCGTAGGGGGCCACCAGCACCACATCGGTGAGGTGGAAGGATCCCGCGTAGGCGGCGCGGATCGGTTCAATCGCGAAGGTAAGGGGATTCAGGGCCGCCAGCCAGCCCAGCCAGGGGGGCATGAAGGAAATCGGGGCCAGGGCGGTGCTGGCGAACAGGAGCGGCAGGTTGGCCACGAAGATCACCGCGATCAGCTCGATGTGACCCGGCAGGGCGAAGGCCAGGCCGAGGCTGAGGGCGGTGACGGCGAAGACGAGCAGCAGCAGGGTGACCAGCACCAGCAGCAGCCCCGCCCCACCGGGCCAGCCGTAGCCCAGCAGGGCTGCGGTGCCCATGATCGCCAGACTCTGCACCAGGCTCAGGCTGGTGATGTAGAGCACCGAGGCGAAGACGATCGAGCTGCGGGAGCGCAACGGCGCCACCAGCAGGCGGTTGAGAAAGCCGAACTCCCGGTCGAACATCACCGGCAGACCGGCATTGAGGGCGGCGCTGAAGGCCGTGAACACGATCACCCCGGCCCCCAGGAAGCGGCCGTAGCTGAGGCCGCCGGGGAGCAGACCCTCCGGAGCGTTGGCGAACAGGGCCCCGAACAGCACCAGCCAGATCAGCGGCTGCAGCACGCCCGCCAACAGGGTGGAGGGACGCCGGGCCAGCTGGACGAACAGGCGGCGGGTGAGGGCGAGCGTCTCCTGGGTGATCTCGGCCAGGGCCGACGGTTCACCGCTGGCGGCGGGCAGGGGGGTCAGGGAGGGGCTGGCGCTGGTCATGGGGATGGGGGGGTGCGGGTCATCGCATCGACTGCTTGCGTTCCTCCTTGAGGTCGCGGCGACCGGCCACGGAGAGTTCCGCATCACTCAGGGTGCGGCCGGTGGCCTGAAGGTAGACGTCATCGAGGCTGGGACGGCTCTGGGCCAGGGCGAACACCGGCAGCTGGGCCTCGGCCAGCTGCTGCCGCAGGGTCTCCACCACGCCGCTGTCCTCCACCACCAGGTTGAGGGAATAGCCCTGGGCCCGGTTGACCACCACCTGGCGGACACCGCGGCAGGCCTGGAGCAGGTCGCGCACCCGGCTCGCCTCCTGCTCGTCGCTGAACTCCCGCACCCGCAGCGTCACCCGGTCGCCACCGAGGGCGCCCTTGAGGGCGGCGGGGGTGCCTTCGGCGATCACCCGGCCGCCGTCGATGATGGCCAGGCGGTCGGCGAGGGCATCCACCTCCTCGAGGTAGTGGCTGCTGAGCAGCACCGTGGTGCCCTGGTCCCGCAGCTGACGCAGCACCTGCCAGATGGTGGCGCGGCTCTCGATGTCGAGGCCGACGGTGGGTTCATCGAGCACCAGCACCCTGGGGCGGTGCAGCAGGCCGGCGGCCAGATCCAGACGCCGGCGCATGCCGCCGGAGTAGCCGCCGCAGCGGCGGTCGATCCACTCCCCCATGGCGAGCAGCTCGATCAGTTCGGCGGTGCGCTCCAGACGGTCGGCGGCCCCCATGTGATGCAGGGCGGCCTGGAGATGGAGCAGCTCCCGACCCGTGAGGATCTTGTCAATGGCCACCTCCTGGGCCACGTAGCCGAGCAGGCGCCGGACGGCGCGGGGCTCGGCCAGGGCGTCCACCCCCGCCACCCGGACCTGGCCGGCATCGGGCGCCAGCAGGGTGCAGAGGATGCGCAGGGCGGTCGTCTTGCCGGCGCCGTTGGGCCCCAGCAGACCGTAAAGGGAACCCGCCGGCACGCTGAGGGAGAGGTCGTCGAGGGCCTGCACGGGGGCAACCTTGCGGCCACCGAAACGCTTGCTGAGGTGCTCGAGCTCGATCAAGCCGGGATCAATCGCGAAGGGCTGGAATCCAGGCCAATCTAGGCAGCCGCAGCCGGTGCCAGATGGAGGGCGGCGGCCAGCAGGGCGGCCGGGTGGACGGCACTGGCGAGGGGCGTGCGCGCCAGCACCAGCAGCAGACAGATGCCGAACAGGTAGAAGATCGACCAGCGGAACAGGCTGCGGGCCCGGCGGGGATCGCCGGGGTCCTCCGACAGGCTGGTGCTGAGCTGCAGGAGCCGGGCGTTGAAGGGGAGCACCAGCAGGCCGTAGAGCCAGCCGCCGCTGGGGAGGGCGACCACCCCGGCCAGGCTCAGGGCCACCGTGGCCCAGCTGTAGCGGCCGATGGCCCGGGCCGTGACCGTCAGCCCCTTCACCACCGGCAGCATCGGAATGCCCACGGAGCGGTAGTCCTCGTGCAGCAGCAGGGCCAGGGCCCAGAAATGGGCCGGGGTCCAAACCATCACCAGGCTGAACAGCCACCAGCTGCTCCAGCCCAGGTGGCCGGTGGCGGCCGCCGCGCCCACCAGGGGCGGGATCGCCCCGGCCATGCCGCCGATGACGATGTTCTGGGTGGTGCGGGGCTTGAGCAGGGCCGTGTAGAGCAGCACGTAGCTGCACAGCCCCAGCAGGGCCAGGGAGGCGGCCAGGGCGTTGACCCCCAGGACGAGCACCAGCACCGAGCCAACGGTGAGGGCCACCGCGAGGCCGAAGGCCTGGCGCTGGGCCAGGCGGCCCGAGGGCAGGGCACGGCGGCTGGTGCGCTGCATGCGGCCGTCGAGTTCCTGCTCCCAGAGGCAGTTGAGGACCCCGGCGGCGGCCGAGGCCATCGAACCGCCCACCAGGGTGCAGAGCAGGCGCACCGGGTCGAGCGGCCAGGCGGCGGTGAGGGCCATGCCGCCCACTGTGGTGGCGAGCAGCAGGGGAATCAGCCGGGGCTTGGCCACCTCCAGCCAGGCCGGGAGCTTCACCGAGGGCCGGATCGCCGCCGGCGCGGAGGGAGCGGCGATGGACGCCACGGCGCTGACACTAACCATGGGCCACCTCGGGACGGGCAGAAACAGAAGGGGACGGGAACGAGACTCCCCAGAGCCCACCCAGCACCCCGACAAGCAGAGCGGCGGTGAGCTGGTGGGCGATCGTGACGGCGGGGACAGCCAGCTGGAGACGCAGGGTGAGCACCCCTAGCACCACCTGGACCACCACCAGGCCAGCGGCGGCGAAGGCCAGCCCCCTGATCCGGCCCCGGCCGGCGGGGAGGGCCAGGGAAGCGGCGGCCACCGACAGCACGGCGACAGCCGCCGGATAGGCCCCCTGCCGATGCAGCAGCAGCCAGTGGCAGCCCTCGCCGGCCTGCAGGCACAGCGGGGCGGCCCAGCGGCTGGCCATGGCAGCCCCCAGCAGGCACTGACCGCCCACCAGCAGGGCGGCCAGCACGGGGAGGGGGAACCACCAGGGCGGCAGCTCGCCGGCCGCCGGAGCGGCCGAGGCGGCGGCAGGGCGCTCCAGCCCCTGGTGCATGGCGCTCAGCAGCAACACCAGGCTGAGGGCCGTGGCCAGATGCAGGGTGACGGTGGGGGCGGCCAGCTGGCTGAGCACGGTGAGGGCCCCGAGGCCACCCTGGACGGCCACCAGGCCGAGCGCCAGACCGGCGCTCCAGGGCAGCCAGAGCGGGAAGTGCGAGCGGAACCGCAGGCTGAGGGCGAACAGGAGCAGCAGGGCCACGCCCACCAGGAAGGCGTCGAGGCGGTGGAACCACTCCAGAAACACCTGCAGGTTCCACTGGCGGCCCGGCCAGAGCACGCCGTAGCAGAGGGGCCAGTCTGGACAGGCCAGACCGGCCTGCATCACCCGGGTGGCGCCGCCGATGGCCACGAGGGCCACCAGGGCGACGACGAGGTGGGCGGTGAGCACGGGCACCAGGCGCACGGGCCAGCTCTCCCCGGCGGCGGACCGGAGCGGGGGCAGGGGTTGCGCGGACGGCGCCACGGCCATGAATGAATGCTCTTCCGGTTGCCCAAGTTAGCGGGACTTGAAAGATGTGCGAATCAGCACATCGTCCGAAGTGAATGTGAAAATTCTCCGAAATTGCTTCTCTGGCTACAACGAACCCACGGCGCCCGAACGGGCCTGCCCCCTGCCGTGGTGATAACCGCTACGGCAGGGGGCAGACACCGGATCCGTCCCGACGCACGGGGAGGAGGGGCCTCCACCGATCCCGGCTCAGCGGCTAGAAGGCGGATGGCCCTCCCGATGGGACCGGGACGGCGGCCAGGCCCGTCCGCTGCCGGGCCTGCGATGGAAGCGGCCCAGGATCAGGGCAATGAGGATGGCGATGTACAGCTGCCCCGAGATGGTGATCACCACGGTGATCACCTGCCCGGTCACGTCGCTGCTGCGGAGCACCGCCGATCCCACGGAGGTCAGGATCATGAAGGACGCGGCCATCAGCGCCGGCGCCATCGCCACGGCGTCAGCGTTGGGGTCCTGAAGCACCGGCAGGGCGGAGAGGTCGTAGGCGCCCGGGTGCAGCACCCACAGGGCCACCAGCATCACGCCGCCGGCGATGCCCACCAGCAGATAGCCGGAGGTGGCCCCCATCACCACGGCCAGCGTCACGAAGGGCTCGCGGACCAGGGTCTTCACCTTGCGGACCAGCGCCACCAGGAAGAACAGGAGCCAGGCGATCACATGGGGCACCGTGACCAGGCGCCCCAGCGGTGGATCGAAGGCCAGGGCCAGATGCCACACCCCCTCCAGGGCGAGCGCCAGGCCCCCGAGCCCGTACAGCAGTGGCCGGGTGCTGATCAGGGGGGAGTAGCGCGTCACCGTGGTGATGAGCACCACCGCCAGGCCGATCAGCAGCAGCGAGAGCAGCCAGGCGTGCGACTGGCAGAACGGCAGCAGCAGGATCAGCAGCACCTCGCTGGCGAGGGTGAGGATGTAGCCGCGATGGCGGTGGCGGAGCCTCTGGATCTGCTCGTGGGTGAAGGGCATCGCAGCTCCGCTCAAGGACGGCCAGGGGCGTGGGGCCCCCGGAATGTCGGCCATCCGGTGGCCGCTCGCACCGCAGCCGGGCGTGGGTGCGTTCCATGGTCGCAGTGGCCGGCGGCCCGGGCCCGGGCGGGCGGCCTGAAAGCCAGGGAAGTTGGCGGCGTTGAAAGATGTGCGAATCAGCACATCGTGCGCTGTGAATGTGAAATTTCTCCGAAATTGCTTCTCTGGTTACAACGAACGCGCGGCGCGCGAACGGCCGTCCATAAGCTGTTGGCCCTAGGAGTGCTGGCCCCAGGGCTTCCACCCTCCCGAAACGCCGTCCCCCGCCGTCGCTGTGCCCATTCCCTCTTCCCTGGTCACGCTGCTGGTGGGCATGGCACTCGTGCTCACCGGCCTGTGGGTGGGGACCAACGTCAACCTTCTGCCTCTGGACGCCAGCGCCAACGCGCCTGTCTACGACTCCCTGTTCCGGGTGCTGTTCAGCATCGGCACGATCCTGTTCCTGGGCATCGTCGGCCTCGTGGTGTTCAGCCTGGTGCGCTTCCGCCGCCGCAGCGGCGACCACACCGACGGCCTGGCGATCGAGGGAAATCTCCTGCTTGAGATCGTCTGGACGGCGATCCCCGCGGTCGTGGTGCTGTTCGTCGGCATCTACAGCTACGACATCTACGAGCGCATGGGGGGCATGAGCAGCCTCAACGACCACTCCGCCATGCACCGGATGCCGGCGATGGAAACGATGGAGGCGTCCGTCACCGCGGCGGACCCCTCCCTCGCTGCCACGGATCCCCTGAAGGCCCCCCGGGTCTGGGGCGGCATCGGCACGGCGGCCGGGGAAACCAATGTCCTGCCGGTGGAGGTGACGGCGATGCAGTTCGCCTTCATCTTCCATTACCCGGAAGGCGACATCATCAGCGGTGAGCTGCATGTGCCCAACGGCCGGCCGGTGGAGCTGCGCATGAAGGCCAACGACGTGATCCACGCCTTCTGGGTGCCCCAGTTCCGGCTCAAGCAGGACGTGATCCCGGGCCAGCCCACCGTGCTCACCTTCACCCCCACCAAGGCGGGCAGCTACCCGATCATCTGCGCCGAGCTCTGCGGGCCTTACCACGGCGGCATGCGCTCCACCGTGGTGGTACACGAGCCGGATGCCTACGACGCCTGGCTGCAGAAGAACAGTCCCGTCGCCGCCACGGTGGCCAGCGCCGCGGGCCACCCCACCGCCTGACATCCCGACCCTGAACCCGACACCGCCCGCACCCATCGCCCGATGACCGTCGCCTCCCCCAACGACTTCCAGGAGAGCCTCCAGCCCCAGGGCTGGCTGCGCTACTTCAGTTTCAGCCTGGATCACAAGGTGATCGGGCTGCAGTACCTGGTGACCGGCTTCCTCTTCTATTTCATCGGCGGCGCCCTGGCCGGCGTGATCCGCGCCGAGCTGGCCAGCCCGATCTCGGATTTCGTCAGCCGCGAAACCTACAACGAAGTGCTCACCCTCCACGGCACGGTGATGATCTTCCTGTGGATCGTGCCGGTGGTGAACGGTGCCTTCGGCAACTACCTGATTCCCTTTTATGTGGGCGCCAGGGACATGGCCTTCCCCAGGCTCAATGCCGTGGCCTTCTGGATGATTCCGCCGGCGGGGATCCTGCTGATCGGCAGCTACTTCATCACCGGGGCGGCCCAGTCCGGCTGGACGGCCTACCCACCCCTGAGCATCACCACGCCGGCCCTGGGCCAGGTCGTCTGGATCGTCAGTGTGCTGCTTCTGGGGGGCAGCTCGATCTTCGGCGGCATCAACTTCATCGCCACCGTGCTGAAGCTGCGCCGCCCCGGCCTGAAGCTGATGCAGCTGCCCATGTACTGCTGGGCGATGCTCGGCACCAGCATCTTGGTGGTGCTCTCCACCCCCGTCCTGGCCGGCACCCTGCTGCTGCTGAGCTTCGACATCGTCGCCCACACGGGCTTCTTCAACCCCGCCATGGGCGGGAACGTGGTGGTCTACCAGCACCTCTTCTGGTTCTATTCCCACCCGGCCGTGTACATCATGGTGCTGCCGGCCTTCGGCCTGGTGAGTGAGATCCTGCCGATCCACTCCCGCAAGCCCCTCTTCGGCTACACCACCATGGTGTATTCGATCCTGGCGATCGTGGTGCTGGGCCTGGTGGTCTGGGCCCACCACATGTTCACCAGCGGCACCCCCCCCTGGATGCGCCTGTTCTTCACGATCGCCACCTCCTTCATCGCCGTTCCCACCGGCATCAAGTTCTTCAACTGGCTGGCCACCCTCTGGGGCGGCAAGCTGGCCCTCAACAGCGCCATGCTGTTTTCCTGCGCCTTCATCGTCAATTTCGTCTTCGGCGGCATCACCGGTGTCGCCCTGGCCCAGGTTCCCTTCGACATCCACGTCCACGACACCTATTTCGTCGTCGGCCACTTCCACTACATCGTCTACGGCGGCACGGTGTTCGTGATCTTCGCCTCGGTCTACCACTGGTATCCGAAGTTCACCGGCAGGATGCTGGATGAGGATCTGGGCCGGCTGCATTTCCTGCTCACCTTCGTGGGCTTCAACCTCTGTTTCGCCCCCCAGCACTGGCTGGGCCTCAACGGCATGCCGCGGCGGGTGGCGGAGTACGACCCCAGCTTCACCACCCTCAACCAGATCAGCAGTGTGGGCGCCCTGCTGATGGCGGTCAGCAGCCTGCCGTTCCTCTACAACGTGGTCGTGAGCGCCTTCCGCGGCCGCGAAGCCGGCGACAACCCCTGGAATGCCCTCACCCCGGAATGGCTCACCTCTTCACCGCCGCCGGTGGAGAACTGGGTCGGTGAGGCGCCGCTGGTGCAGCACCCCTACGGTTACGGCGTCGACGAAGACACCCTGAGCCTCGAGGCCGCCACCGGTCGCGACCTCTGGACGGGCGCCGGCCGACGCTGACCGTCTCCCCCCTGCCGTCCCCACCTCCCCTTCCCCCGTCGGCCCGCATGACCAGCCTCGCCACCAGCAGCAGCGCCACCGCCGCCGAAGCGGCCGCCGCCGAGGCCCACGGCGGCCATGCCGACCTGCGGCTCTTCGGCCTGGCCACCTTCCTGGTGGCCGACGGCATGACCTTCGCCGGCTTCTTCGCCGCCTATCTCACCTTCCGGGCGGTCAATCCCCTGCCGGCGGGCTCCACCTACGAGCTGGAACTGCTGCTGCCATCGATCAACACCATGCTGCTGCTGGTGAGCAGCTACACCTTCCATCGCTCCGGCCGCAATCTGCTGCTGGGGCGGATGGGGCCCTGCCGGAACTGGCTGCTGCTCACCGCAGCCCTGGGAGCGGCGTTTCTGGCCGGCCAGATGGTGGAGTACTTCACCCTTCCCTTCGGCCTCACCGACAACCTCTTCGCCAGCACCTTCTATGCCCTGACGGGCTTCCACGGTCTGCACGTCACCCTGGGGGTGATCTGCATCCTGCTGGTCTGGGTGCAGACCCGCAACGGCGGCCGCGTCACCAGCACCACCCCCTTCGGCCTGGAGGCCGCCGAGCTCTACTGGCATTTCGTCGACGGCATCTGGGTGGTGCTTTACGGGATTCTTTACCTGCTCTGATTCGCTGACTGTTGCCCGATCACCACAATCATCGGCACAATCAATCAAGATGTCTCCGTCGGACCGGCTGATGGGTGCCCAGAAAGGACCAGTCAACGAGGACCGTTCGGCCGGCACCGTCATGCTGGAGGGCCAGGCCCTGCTGGAGCGGGCCCGTTCCCTCAGCAACCGGCCCGAGGAGCAGATCGCCCGAGCCTGCGGCTACGTGGGTCCGAGCGGTCGGGTGCTGCGGAAGAACTTCTATCGCGCCCTGGTGGCCGCCAAGGGCTACGCCACCCCGTCGAGCAGCGGCGGCGGCGGCTCGGCCGGGGTGGGCAAGGGGCGCCAGGCCGAGTTCCGCACCCGGGTCCACGGCAACGGCAACCTGCTGATCGGCCAGGCCTACACCCGGCGCATGGGGCTGGAGCCCGGCCAGGAGTTCCGCATCGAGATCCACAAGGAGACCGGTTCGATCTGGCTGCTGCCCCTCGATGGCGCCAGCACCGACGGCCCGTCCTGAGCACCGCCGCTGGCCCCCAGCGCCACCGGTCCTGTTCCGGCCCTCAGTCCTGCTCGGGGTGGAAGCTGGCGCTGAAGCGCAGCAGATCGATGCCGCTGAACAGAAAGCTGATGCCCACCAGGGTGCCCACCACCCAGAGCAGACTCCAGAACTTCATGGTGAGGATCAGCAGCCCCAGGGCGAGGGTGACCAGGCCGTTCAGCAGTCCCCAGCGCCAGCCGGGGATGTGACGGTGGGAGGTCGCCACCAGGACCTCCACCATCCCCTCCACCACGAACACCACGCCGATGGCCAGGGCCAGGCCCGCCATCGGGATGGCCGCCGCCGCCGGACCGGCCGCCATCTGCTGGATCATCCACACCCCCAGCACCAGGAACAGGGTGGAGGTCACCAGGCGCCAGAAGGTGATCGCCCGGCTCAGGCCCGGGGAGCGCAGCAGGGAACTGATCCAGCCCACCAGCCCCCCCACCAGGAAGGCGATGGCCACCACGGCGGTGACCCACTTGGAGGCCAGCACGGGAAAGACCAGGGCCAGCACCCCCAGCACAATCAGCATCACCCCTTCGGCCAGGGTGAAGGCGCGCAGGGCCGTCCCCATGGCCTGACGGGAGGAGGGGGCATCTGGAGAGAGCATCATCGCCATTCGCGCTGTCGCCAGCGTGACAAGACAGCCCGCCACTGACAACGGCGCTTGATGTGTTGCAGCACCCCTGAGGGAGGGCCGCAGCGGATGGGCCGCGGCCGGGAAGCGCCGGCGGCCTAGCCCCAGCCGTGCTCCGCCAGCCAGGTGGAGGAGAGCGTGGCCTGGGGCGCCGCCGCCGCCGGCCGCAGCAGCCGCTCGGTGTACTTGGCCAGCAGGTCGGCCTCCAGATTGACCCGGTCCCCCACCCGGCGCTCCGCCAAGGTGGTGCCGGTCCAGGTGGTGGGAATCACCGCGATCCAGAAGCGGCTGCCGTCGGGCTCGCAGCCCGCCACCGTGAGGCTGATGCCGTCGAGGGCCACGCTCGCCTTCTCGCACACGTAGCGCCCGTAGGCCGGATCCAGCCAGGCCACCTCCAGGCGCCAGGAACCAGGCTGTCGCTCGATGGCGGTGATCTCGCCCAGGCCATCGACGTGACCGCTGACCAGGTGGCCCCCGAGCCGGTCGGCCAGGCGCAGGGCCGGCTCCAGGTTGACCCGGCCGCCGCTGGCGGCCCGCTCGGCCAGGGTGCTGCGGCCCAGGGTCTCCGCGCTGACGTCGGCCCGGAAGCCATCGGCCAGGCGCTCGGCCACCGTCAGACAGACCCCGTCAACGGCGACGCTGTCCCCCAGGGCCAGGGGGCCGAGGTCGGTGCGCACCCGCACCCCGGCCGGACTCCGCTCCAGCCTGCCGATGGCCTGCACCAGTCCGGTGAACATCCCCTGAGGCGGCGGCACTGGCCATAATCGTTTCACGGGGACCAACACGCGCGAGGAACGGGCCCGACCATGGTTGAAATGCGTGTCGCCGGGATCGCCCTGGATGCGGCCAGCCGCAGTCCGATCGTGCTGCTGCGGGACCCATCCGGCCGCCGGCAGGTGCCGATCTGGATCGACCAGGCCCAGGCCCAGAACATCCTCTCGGGCCTCAACCGGGAGCGGCCACCCCGGCCCCTCAGCCACGACCTGATGGCCAGCCTGCTGGAGGCCGGCGGCCTGCGGCTGGAGCGGGTGATCATCCACACCATCGAGGACAACACCTTCCGGGCCGTGCTCAAGCTCAGCAATGGCAGCGACCGGCCCCTCGAACTGGACGCCCGGCCCAGCGACGCCATCGCCCTGGCCCTGCGCACCGACAGCGGCATCTGGATGCTGGAGGAGGTGGTCGCCGATGCCTCGATTCCCGTGGATGCGGAGGCCGATGCCGAGGACCAGGAGGATTTCCGCCGCTTCCTGGACCGCACCACCCCGGCCGACCTGATCCGCCACATCGGCCGCACCGTCGCCGAGGCCGATCCGGGCCCGGAGGACGGCCCCGAGGGGGGCAGCCCTGGCCTCTGAGCCGCCGGCGGCGCCGCTGGCGGCGGCACGCCGCCCCTTCGGACAGGGCCGGCCGGTCTCGGCCTTCACCCTCGGCACGATGCGGGCCCTGGAGTCCCCGGCGCTGATGGAGGCGGTGCTGGATGCGGCCCTGGCGGCGGGCATCAACCACATCGAGACGGCCCCCGCCTACGGCCCGGCCGAGGCCTTCCTCGGCCGGGCCCTGGCGCGGCTGGGGGAGCGGGACCCCGCCGCCCGTGCCTCCCTGGTGCTGACCAGCAAGCTGCTGCCGGGGCCGGAGCCGGACGACGGCCGGGCCCAGCTGCGGGCCTGCCTGCGGCGACTGGGGGTCGAGCGGCTCGACAACCTGGCGGTGCACGGCCTCAACCGGCTGGAGCATCTGGCCTGGGCCCTCTCGGGGCCGGGGGCCGACCTGCTGGCCTGGGCCACGGAGGAGGGGCTGGTGGGTCAAGTGGGCTTCAGCAGCCATGGCGACACCGCCCTGATCGAGGCGGCCCTGGCCAGCGGCCGCTTCGGCTTCTGCAGCCTGCACGTGCATCTGTTCGACCGGGAGCGGCTGCCCCTGGCCCGGGCCGCCCTGGCGGCGGGCATCGGCGTGATGGCCATCTCCCCGGCCGACAAGGGCGGCCGCCTCCATGACCCTCCCCCCGAACTGGTCGCCGACTGCACCCCCTTCGCGCCGCTGGAGCTGGCCTACCGCTTTCTGCTGGCCGAGGGGATCAGCACCCTCACCCTGGGGGCCGCCGTGCCGGAGGATCTGGCCTGGGCAGTGCGCCTGGCCGACGCCGGTGCCACCGCGACGGCCCAGGCCACGGGCGCCGCAGGGCGGGAGCTGGCGGCGGCCCTGGCCCGCCTGGAGGCGGC
>NZ_JAGQBM010000057.1:0-21058 GCF_024345635.1 Cyanobium sp. Lug-B | reverse complement strand
TCCCGGTGGCAAGCGGGCCGGAGGCGGCCGACGGCTGGGGCAGCCAGTCGAGCAGCAGCAGGCCGTCCCGCAGCTCGGCTGCCGGCCCCCGCAGCCGGCTCACCAGCACCGCCCTGCTGCCCGGCCGCAGGGGGGGCGGCGGTTCGACGGCCAGGCTCAGGGCCAGGTCCCCCCTCGGCCCGCACGCCACCGGGACCACCTCCAGGCCCAGGTCCCGGCGCCCGAAGAGCTCGGCCCTGCTGCCATCCGGCAGGGGCCAGCTCCCGACGGCCTGGAAGGCGGGTGATCGCCGCACCAGGCCGTCGAGGGCGGCCTGGCGCTCGTCGCTCATCACCCCCTGGTCGCCCCCCTTGAGCAGGAACCAGTCGAAGCCGGCCAGGTCGCCGTCCAGCTGGTCGACGGGGGCCACGGTCTGGCGGGCGGCGACGCGGAACGTCTGGCGGCGCCCTTCGGCGTCCAGGTTGAAGGCGTTCAGCCCCTGGCTGTCGGGCAGCACCGCCAGGGTGGAGAGCTGGTGGGGACTGCGCTGGCGGATCGTGGCCACGATCGCCTCCAGGGGCCAGGGGGGGCCGGCGACGGGCGGCCGCGGCGGAAAGGCGGTCGGATTGGCCGCCAGGGCGAACTGGCTGGCCAGCGCCCCCCAGATCCCGATTCCCACCACCGCCAGCCTCCAGACGGGCGTCCAGCGGCCGGCGGCCGAGGCCAGCACGATCCCCAGGCCAAGGCACAGCTGGGGAACCAGGGGCAGGACGAAGCGGAAGTCCTTGGTGCTCATCAGGGTGGCCAGCAGCAGGGCACCGAGCGGAAAGCTCAGCCACCAGGCGAGTCGCCGCCAGGGCAGGGCGGGCGCAGGGGTGCCGCGTCGCTGCCAGCGGCGGAGCGCCCCTCCCGCCACCACCACCGCCACCAGGCCGGCCCCGGCCATGGTGGGCAGCAGGCGGGGGTAGAACAGCCAGCCCGCCAGGGTGTTCGCCTCCAGACCGTCCTGATACAGGACGCCCCACTGGCGGGCCTTGTTGACCGTGGAGAGGATCGTCAGCCAGTTCTGGCTCCACCAGGGCCAGGCCACGGCCGTCGCCGCCGCCGCCGCCAGCAGTGCCTCGGCCAGCCGCCCGAAACGGGCCCGGGGGCCCGGCCGGCCCCGCCGCAGCAGGGGCGCGATGGCCCGCCAGGCCAGGCCCAGCAGGGGCAGCCAGAGCATCACCAGGCCGGTGGGGCGGGTCAGAAAGACCGCCCCGAGCCCAAGCCCGCCCCCCAGGCTCCAGAGCCAGGGCTGCCGCGGGCGGCCCAGCACCCGCACCGTCACCAGCCACCAGGTGGCCGTGAGCACGGCCGTGAGGCTGAAATCGATCAGGTAATCGCTGCGCTGGTTCAGCAGGGCCGGTGCGACGGCGCACAGGAAGGCGGCCCAGAGGCCGGCGGCCCGACCGTGGGCCAGGCGGCCCAGGCCGTAAAGGCTGCCCAGGAGCAGGGCCTGGAAGAGGCTGTTGGAGAGGATGGCGCTGCCATACCCCGGCCCCAGCAGGCTGAAGACCGGTGCCGTCACCAGATAGGTGAACGGCCCCCGGTAGGTGGGGGTCTCGGCCCAGAGCCGTTGCCACCAGAGCGGATCGAAGGGCGCCGCCTCCCCGAGCACCTGCCAGACCCCCAGGGCCCGGCTCAGGTGTTCCCCCTGGTCCCAGGCCGGCGGCTGGGCGTGGCGCTGCAGCCAGAGCACATCCAGCACCACCCCCGCCAGCCACAGCCCTAGCAGGATCCACCCGTCCCGGCCCCGTGCCCGTCTCATCGGGCCGCCCCCGGAGCCTGGGCCAGCACCCAGGGCTCCAGCTCCGGGGCCTGCAGCCGCACGGGCCATCCCGACGGCAGCTCCCGGCGCCGGATCCACACCCGCTCCCCGGGGAGCACCCGCTCCGCCGGACCGATGCGGGCCGTGAGCCGGGGGCTGGCCAGGGCCACCAGGATCAGCCCGGCATGCTCCTCGCCGCTGAGGGGGACACCGGCCACCGCCGCGATCGGCCCGGCCGCCAGGGCCGCCCTGGCCTCAGGGCGCTCCAGGGCCTGCCGTTGCCGGGGGCTGCGATCGGTGAACAGGCCGGCCTGCACCAGCAGGGCCAGGGCCAGCCAGGGGCCGATCAGCAGGGCTCCCAGCCGGCGGGAGCCGGGGCGGCACCAGGGCACCAGGGCCCAGGCCAGGCCAAGGCAACCCGCCGCCACGGCGAATCGCTGGGGAGACGGGGGCAGGTCTGCCACCGCGTTGGCCACCAGGCGGCCGGCCGGGGTTCCGGGCCAGAGCACCGCCAGCGACGCCAGGACCAGCACTAGTCCCACCCCCCCGAAGCCGAGGGTCGCCCCCCGGGCCCAGCGACCCGCCCCGGCGCCCCAGGAGCGCAGGCCGGCCGTGGCCGCCAGGGCGATGAACGGGGTGAGCTGGAGGCCGTAGTAGGGGGTCTTGGTGCGGAAGGCGCTGAGCAGCAGCAGCATGAGCAGCGGGTAGAGCAGCAGGAGCAGGCGCCGGGGCCGCTCCAGGGGCCCGGCCAGCCAGCCCCACCAGCCCGCCAGGGCCAGCAGGATCCAGGGGAAGGTGTTGGCCGGCAGGTTCCAGAGGTAATAGAGGGGGCCGGCGCTGTAGACGTCGCTTTCGGAGAGGTAGAGCAGCTTCTGCCACAGGCCCGCCACCACCGGCAGGCCCAGCACCCGGAGGCTCAGGCCCAGCCACAGCGCCACCGGCAGCCATCCCAGGACGAGGCCGAGCCAGAAGGCCGGCCGCCGCAGCAGGGCCCGGCGCTCCAGCAGCAGGAAGGGAAGCAGGGCCAGCACGGGCAGGGCCACCATGAAGCCCTTGATCAGGAAGGCCGGGCCGATCCAGGCACCGGCCAGGAAGGACCAGGGCTTCTGCGGCGCTTCCCCGGCCCGCAGCAGGGCCACGATGCCCAGCAGTTCCAGGGCCAGCAGCGGCATGTCCTGGCTGGCCAGATGGGCGTAGTCGAGCCAGAGGGGGGTGAGGGCCAGCACGGCCGCGGCCAGCCAGCCGGCGCCGTCCCCGTCCAGCAGCCGTCGGGCCAGGTCGGCCGTGAGCAGCAGGCAGGCCACGGCGGCGACCAGGGACGGCAGATGGGCCGACCAGGACCCCACCCCCGGCAGCCGGCCGGCCGCGGCGATCAGCCAGGGCAGGCCGATGCTGCGATCGAACACCACCTGGTCCCACCAGGGAGGGCCCAGCCACTGGCCGCTCTGGGCGATCCAGCGGGCCTGCAGGGCGTAGTAGCCCTCGTCGTGGGCCAGGAAGCTGCGCGGCGCCGCCGTCAGCAACAGGGGCAGAAAGGGCAGCGACGCCCACAGGGCCTTCATGGGCGGCACTCTGGCAGCACCCCCGGGTACCGGACGTTGTGCTTTCTGGCACATGGTGACTGGATGGTCCTGGTCCCGTGCGGGATCCTTCGTTTGGCGCATTGCGCCGCTTCCGTGTGAGGAACCCATGAAACTCTTCCAGCAACTGCTGGTTGCTCCTGCAGCTCTCGGCCTGCTCGCCCCCGTGGCGGTCCAGGCGGCTGAGCTCAACATCGACGGCGTCAACAAGTACGCCTCCGAGGAGCAAGTCACCAGCATCAACCAGTTCTCCGACGTCAAGCCCACCGACTGGGCCTACCAGGCGCTCTCGAACCTGATCGAGCGCTACGGCTGCGTCGCCGGCTACCCGAACGGCACCTACAAGGGCGGCCAGGCCATGACCCGCTACGAAGCGGCGGCCCTGCTGAACGCCTGCCTCGACCGGATCACCGAGGTGACCGACGAGCTGAAGCGCCTGATGGCCGAGTTCGAGAAGGAACTCGCCGTGCTGCGCGGCCGTGTGGATGGCCTGGAGGCCAAGGTGGGCGAGCTCGAAGCCACCCAGTTCTCCACCACCACCAAGCTGACCGGTAAGGCCACCTTCATCATGGGGGCCAACAGCTACGGCGGTAACGCCCAGGTGAGCCCCGCCGCTTCGGCATTCTTCGGGACTTCGCCCGCCACGATCGCTCCTAACGGTGTGATCACTCCAGGTGCTCCCATCGTCCCCGTTCTGGTTCCTGGCGCCTTCGGTCCGAACCCCCTCGGCATCGGGTTCATTCCCAACACTTGGGCGAACCAGGCCCGTCAGACCCAGGGCGCCACGGCGTTCAACTACGACATCCAGCTCAACTTCGACACCAGCTTCACCGGCAAGGACCTGCTCCGCACCCGTCTGCGGGCCGGTAACTTCGCCCAGTCGCCCTTCGGCGGCCCCACCGTCGGCCTGAACGCCACGGAAGCCGGCTTCGAAGAATTCTGCGGCCTGGGTGTCGACTGCGGTGACGTGGTCGCCATCAACCGCCTCTTCTACCAGTTCCCCCTGGGCAGCAACTTCACCGCCACCATCGGTGGTCGCGTCCGTCAGGACGACATGCTGGCCGTCTGGCCGTCCGCCTACCCGGCTGACACCGTCCTCGACATCTTCACCTACGCCGGTGCTCCCGGCACCTACAGCCTGAACCTCGGTGCTGGTGGTGGTCTGTGGTGGAAGAGCGGCGGCTTCAGCATCAGCGCCAACTACGTCTCCGCCAACGGTGACGTGGGCAACCCGATCGCCGGCACGGCGAACTGCGGTGGCATCGGCAACGCCTGCTCCTCCCAGACCGGTACGGCCCAGGTGGCTTACACCGGCTCCAACTGGGGCATCGCGGCGGCCTACACCTACTCCTCGGGTGGTGCCGGCACCTACGGCGGCAACGCCACGCCTCTGGCCAACACCCTGTTCCTGAACTCGGCGGCCACCAACTCGGTGGGCATCAGCGCCTACTGGCAGCCCAGCAACTCCGGCTGGATCCCCTCCATCAGCACCGGCTGGGGCATCAACCGCAACCAGTTCAACGGCACCAGCTTCGTGGATGGCGGCCTCGTCTCCACCACCGGCATCACCAACGCCACCAGCCAGTCCTGGTACGTCGGTCTGCAGTGGGATGACGTGTTCATCAAGGGCAACTCCGCCGGTATGGCCGTCGGTCAGCCCACCTTCCTGACCGCTGTCAGCGGTGGCAACCCCGTCTTTGGTGGCCCCGCCGCCGCGACCGCCATCGTCGATGGCAACTACGCCTGGGAGTGGTGGTACAAGTTCCAGGTCACCGACAACATCAGCGTGACCCCGGCGCTCTACTACCTGAGCGCTCCCCTGGGCCAGGTCTCCAAGAACGTTGGCGCGATCGGAACCACCGGTACCGATTTCAACAACTTCGGCGGCTTCATCAAGACCACCTTCAAGTTCTGATCCTTCGGGATTCACTTCTCTCACAATTTCCTCAAACTCGCCCGGCTGCAATGCAGTCGGGCTTTTTTGTGTGTTGTCGAACCTGCTGACTTGGGTGCTTGATCGATCGTTACCTGAGCCTGACTTGCTGCTTGCAGGGCAAGAAACAGGACCTATACTTCGCGGTGTTCCGGCATGGAACAGCACTCCTTATTGTGTGAGGAATCCATGAAGCCCTTCCAGCAGCTGCTGGTTGCTCCTGCCGCTCTCGGCCTGCTCGCCCCCGTGGCGGTCCAGGCGGCCGAGCTCAACATCGACGGCGTCAATAAGTACGCCTCCGAGGAGCAGGTCACCAGCATCAACCAGTTTTCCGACGTCAAGCCCACCGACTGGGCCTACCAGGCGCTCTCGAACCTGATCGAGCGCTACGGCTGCGTCGCCGGCTACCCGAACGGCACCTACAAGGGCGGCCAGGCCATGACCCGCTATGAAGCGGCGGCCCTGCTGAACGCCTGCCTCGACCGGATCACCGAGGTGACCGACGAGCTGAAGCGCCTGATGGCCGAGTTCGAGAAGGAACTCGCCGTGCTGCGCGGCCGGGTGGATGGCCTGGAGGCCAAGGTGGGCGAGCTGGAGGCCACCCAGTTCTCCACCACCACCAAGCTGACCGGTAAGGCCACCTTCATCATGGGGGCCAACAGCTACGGCGGTAACGCCCAGATCGTTCCGGTGCCTGGGGTCTTCCTGCCGGCCGTTCCCAACGATCCGGCCTCCGTCCTGCTGCCCGCCAGCCTGGTCGGGGCCGGTGCCGTGATTCCTTCCTTCGTGCCCGGGGCCTTCGGGGCGAACCCCGCCGGCTTCGGCTACGTGCCCAACACCTGGGCGAACCAGGCCCGCCAGACCCAGGGCGCCACGGCGTTCAACTACGACATCCAGCTCAACTTCGACACCAGCTTCACCGGCAAGGACCTGCTCCGCACCCGTCTGCGGGCCGGTAACTTCGCCCAGGGTCCCTTCGGCCAGCCGGTCGTCGGCCTGAACGCCACCGAAGCCGGTTTTGAGGAGAACTGCGGCCTGGGTGTCGACTGCGGTGACGTGGTCGCCATCAACCGCCTCTTCTACCAGTTCCCCCTGGGCAGCAACTTCACCGCCACCATCGGTGGTCGCGTCCGTCAGGACGACATGCTGGCCGTCTGGCCGTCCGCCTACCCGGCTGACACCGTCCTCGACATCTTCACCTACGCCGGTGCTCCCGGCACCTACAGCCTGAACCTCGGTGCTGGTGGTGGTCTGTGGTGGAAGAGCGGCGGCTTCAGCATCAGCGCCAACTACGTCTCCGCCAACGGTGACGTGGGCAACCCGATCGCCGGCACCCCCAACTGCGGCGGCATCGGCAACGCCTGCTCCGCCCAGACCGGTACCGGCCAGATCGCCTACACCGGCTCCAACTGGGGCATCGCGGCGGCCTACACCTACTCCTCAGGTGGTGCCGGCCTCTACACCGGCAACGGCACGCCGCTGGCCACCATCTTCCAGACCAACGCCGCCGCCACCAACTCGGTGGGCATCAGCGCCTACTGGCAGCCCACCAACTCCGGCTGGATCCCCTCGATCAGCGCCGGCTGGGGCATCAACCGCAGCAACTACAACGGCACCACCAACCTCAACGGCGCCGCGAACCTCGTCTCCACCACCGGCATCACCAACGCCACCAGCCAGTCCTGGTACGTGGGTCTGCAGTGGGATGACGTGTTCATCAAGGGCAACTCCTTCGGCATGGCCGTGGGTCAGCCCACCTTCCTGACGTCGGTCAGCGCCGGTCCCGCCGTCTTCGGTGGTCCCGCCGCCGCCACCGCCATCGTCGATGGCAACTACGCCTGGGAGTGGTGGTACAAGTTCCAGGTCACCGACAACATCAGCGTGACCCCGGCGCTCTACTACCTGAGCGCTCCCCTGGGTCAGGTCTCCAAGAACGTCGGTGCGATCGGTCCTGTGGGATCCGATTTCAACAACTTCGGCGGCTTCATCAAGACCACCTTCAAGTTCTGATTCGTCAGAGCCCTTTCCTCACACCCTCCTCGTTCCCTCGCCCGGCTGCTTTGCAGCCGGGCTTTTTCTTTGCCGATCCAGGATGGGGTTACCGGGCGATGTTCCCATCGTTACCTCCACCCGTGACCACTCCCCGTTCCCATCCATCCCCGACGGATAAGTTCTGGTCTCCCCTGTCGGGGATTCCTCTTTTTGGTGTGAGGACCAATGAAACCCTTCCAGCAATTCCTGCTGGCGCCGGTGGCCCTTGGGCTGCTGTCGCCGCTTGCCGCTTCGGCCGGCGAGATCTCCCCGTCCCAGCGGGCGGAGATCTCCACCTATATGGAGCAGCAGAACATTGACAGCTTCAAGGCCTGGGAAGCCCAGAACCAGGTCACCAGCATCAACCAGTTTTCCGACGTCAAGCCCACCGACTGGGCCTACCAGGCGCTCTCGAACCTGATCGAGCGCTACGGCTGCGTCGCCGGCTACCCGAACGGCACCTACAAGGGCGGCCAGGCCATGACCCGCTATGAAGCGGCGGCCCTGCTGAACGCCTGCCTCGACCGGATCACCGAGGTGACCGACGAGCTGAAGCGCCTGATGGAGGAGTTCGAGAAAGAACTCGCCGTGCTGCGCGGCCGGGTGGATGGCCTGGAGGCCAAGGTGGGCGAGCTGGAGGCCACCCAGTTCTCCACCACCACCAAGTTGCAGGGTGAAGCCACGTTCGTGATCGGCGCCAACAGCTTCGGCGGCAACCAGAGCCTGCCGAATCCCGCCGTCGGTGTGCCGGCCGCTGCGGCCAACGCCTTCCCCGCCAACAACCGGCGCAACTGGGGCGCCACGGTGTTCAACTACGACGTCCGCCTCAACTTCCTCACCAGCTTCACCGGCAAGGACCTGCTGTACACCCGTCTGCGCAGCGGCAACGCCAACAACAGCCCCTTCAACGGCCAGCCGTACAACCTGATGGCGCTGGACAAGCTCACGGCGCCCACGGCCGGGGCCGACACCGTCTTCATCGACCGCCTGTACTACCGCTTCCCGATCGGCCGCGACTTCACCGCCATGATCGGCCCGAAGGCCCGCGCCACCGAGTTCCTGGCGATCTCCCCCTGGTTCTACAAGTCCGAGATCCTCGACGTCTTCACGCTCCACGGGGCTCCCGGCGCCTACAACAAGGCCACCGGCTCCACCTTCGGCCTGATGTGGAAGCAGAACGTTCCCAAGGGCAAGCCTTACGTCGCGATCTCCACGGCCTACGTCGCCCCCGTGGCTGACAACGGCAACCCCAGCCAGGGGGGCCTGCTGAACGAACGCAGCCGCGGCACCTGGACGACCCAGGCCGGCATCGCCGGCAAGCAATGGCGTTTCGCCGTCGCCTGGAGCTACGTCCAGTGCGGCCAGAACTTCCGCCGCGGCACCTCTTTTGCCCAGCCGGCGGTCGGCTGCCCCAGCATCAACAACAACTTCCTGGGTTCGGAGGCCTACGGCAACAGCGCCGCCTACGCCAACAACTTCGCCACCACCTTCGCGTGGCAGCCCAGGAAGAGCGGCTGGATCCCCTCCATCAGCCTGGGCTGGGGCTACAACGCCCTCACCCAGCCGGCGCTGAACCCTGTCCTGGCCCGGATCAACGGCATCAATGTGCCGGTGCGCGACACGGTGCCGACCTTCAACCAGTCGGCCAACCGGGGCGCCAGCCAGTCCTGGAGCGTGGGCCTGCAGTGGACCGACGTGTTCGCCAAGGGCAACGAGGCCGGCATGGCGGTGGGCCAGCCGGTGTTCACCACCTCGCTGCGTAACGGCGAGACCCCCCAGGACGGCAACTTCGTCTGGGAGTGGTGGTACAAGTTCCAGGTCACCGACAACATCAGCGTGACCCCGGCCCTGTTCTATCTGAGCCGCCCCAACGGCCAGTTCACCACCGCCGGCCAGTCGAGCAGTGTGCTCGGTGGCCTGGTCCAGACCCAGTTCCGGTTCTGATCCTTCGGCTTCCCTCCTCACAGCGCTCCGGCCCCCCTCCACGGGGGGCTTTCCCTCTCCGGGTGCTCACCACGGCCGCCCTGTCAGGACCTTGCCCGGTCCTTTCCTTCTTCCGGCAGCAAGGATCATCGAGGTTTCCATGTCAGCTGCAATACCAGCCGGTGTAATCCGGCCTTTCTTCCGGGCAGGCGGATTCCTATACCTTTGCGCCGTCCCCTCCGGGGGATTCCTCTTTTTGGTGTGAGGACCAATGAAACCCTTCCAGCAATTCCTGCTGGCGCCGGTGGCCCTTGGGCTGCTGTCGCCGCTTGCCGCTTCGGCCGGCGAGATCTCCCCGTCCCAGCGGGCGGAGATCTCCACCTATATGGAGCAGCAGAACATTGACAGCTTCAAGGCCTGGGAAGCCCAGAACCAGGTCACCAGCATCAACCAGTTCTCCGACGTCAAGCCCACCGACTGGGCCTACCAGGCGCTCTCGAACCTGATCGAGCGCTACGGCTGCGTCGCCGGCTACCCGAACGGCACCTACAAGGGCGGTCAGGCCATGACCCGCTATGAAGCGGCGGCCCTGCTGAACGCCTGCCTCGACCGGATCACCGAAGTGACCGACGAGCTGAAGCGCCTGATGGAGGAGTTCGAGAAGGAACTCGCCGTGCTGCGCGGCCGCGTGGATGGCCTGGAGGCCAAGGTGGGCGAGCTGGAGGCCACCCAGTTCTCCACCACCACCAAGCTCCAGGGTGATGCGGTCTTCGTGATCGGCTCCAACAGCTTCGGTGGCAACCAGGGCCTGCCGAACCCCGCCGTCGGTGTACCGGCCGCTGCGGCCAACGCCTTCCCCGCCAACAACCGGCGCAACTGGGGCGCCACGGTGTTCAACTACGACATCCGCCTCAACTTCCTCACCAGCTTCACCGGCAAGGACCTGCTGTACACCCGTCTGCGCAGCGGCAACTTCAACAACAGTCCCTTCGGCGGCCAGCCGTACAACCTGATGGCGCTGGATCGCGCCTTCTCCCCGGTCGGTGGAGCTGACGTCGTCAACATCGACCGTCTCTACTACCGCTTCCCGATCGGCCGCGACTTCACCGCCCTGGTCGGCGCCCGGGCCCGGAACACCGAGTTCCTGGCGATCACACCCTGGTTCTACAACGGTGGCATCCTTGATGTCTTCACGCTGCACGGCGCCCCCGGCACTTACAACAAGGCCACCGGTTCCACCTTCGGCCTGATGTGGAAGCAGAACGTCAAGAAGGGCAAGCCCTTCTTCGCGATCTCCACGGCCTACGTCGCCCCCAACGGCGACAACGGCAACCCCAACCAGGGGGGCCTGCTGAACGAGCGCAGCCGCGGCACCTGGACGACCCAGGCCGGTTTCGCCGGCAAGAACTGGCGCTTCGCCTTCGCCTGGAGCTACGTCCAGTGCGGCCAGAACTTCCGCCGCGGCACCTCCTTCGCCCAGCCGGCGGTCGACTGCCCCAACATCAACAACAACTTCCTGGGTTCGGAGAACTTCGGCACCAACGCCTCCTACTCCAACAACTTCGCCACCACCTTCGCGTGGCAGCCCAAGAAGAGCGGCTGGATCCCCTCGATCAACCTGGGCTGGGGCTACAACGCCCTCACCCAGCCCCAGCTGAACCCCCAGACCGCCCTGCTGCGCGTCGGGGCCACGTCGGTGCGGGTGCCGACCTTCGACACGGTGCCGACCTTCAACCAGTCGGCCAACCGGGGCGCCAGCCAGTCCTGGAGTGTCGGCCTGCAATGGGCCGATGCGTTCGTCAAGGGCAATGCCCTCGGCATGGCCGTGGGTCAGCCGGTGTTCGCCACCTCCCTGCGCAACGGCCAGACGCCCCAGGACGGCAACTTCGTCTGGGAATGGTGGTACCGGTTCCAGGTCACCGACAACATCAGCGTGACCCCGGCGCTCTTCTACCTGAGCCGCCCCAACGGCCAGTTCACCACCGCGGGCCAGTCGAGCAGCGTGCTCGGCGGCCTGGTCCAGACCCAGTTCCGGTTCTGATTCGCCGGGGTCCCCATCGGTCCCTCCAGATCGGCGCTCCTTTCTCCTCACCGTTCCTCACAACTCCGCGCCCCCCTCTCCGGGGGGCTTTTTCATGGCTGGGTGCCGGCGGGTCCCGTCCGGGCGTTCCCATCGGCGATGCTGGATCCAGATGGCGCCGTCAGCGCATGGCCAGGACCTCCGCCGACCATTACGCCATCCTCGGGGTCACGCCCGGGGCCACCACCGCCGAAATCAAGGCGGCCTACCGGGCCCTCGTCAAACGCCATCACCCGGACGCCGGCGGTGATCCGCGCACGATCCTGGCCCTGAATGCGGCCTGGGAGGTGCTGGGCGACGGGGACCGGCGCCGCCATTACGACCATGGCGCCGGCGTCGGCGTGCCGGCGCACACCGCCGCTGGCGGTGCCGCGACGGCCAGGGGGCCAGCGGCGGCTCGCCATCGCGGCGTCGGGGCCGCCAGTGACGAGGAGCTGCTGGGCTGGCTCCAGCAGGTGTACGTGCCGATCGACCGGCTGATCGGGCAGGTGATCAATCCCTTCCCGGCCCAGCTGCGCTCCCTGGCCGCCGACCCCTACGACGACGCGCTGATGGAGGCGTTCTGCGCCTTCCTCGACCAGAGCCGCCAGCGCATGGAGAGAGTGGAGGCCCTCTACCGCTCCCGGGCCTGCCCAGCGGCGGCCAAGGGTTTCGGCCTCAGCCTCTACCACTGCCTCAGCCAGGTGCAGGATGCCCTGGTGGAGCTGGAGCGCTACACGATGGGCTATGTCGACAGCTACCTCCATGACGGCAAGGAGATGCTGCGGGAGGCCAGGCTGCGCCGCAGCCGGCTGAAGGAGGAACGGCGCCGGGTGGAGCTCTAGGCGGCGAGGGAGCCCTAACCGGCGGGCATGGCCTCGAGCTGGTCGAGCCGCAGCCACACGTCGGGGACCGGCAGGCGCCAGCGCAGCTGGGCGTGCTCCCCCTGGATCGCCAGGATCTCTCCGGGCCCCTCGAACAGGTAGCCGGGGGGCACCGGGTCGCTCGCGCCGGCCTCCAGGCTGTTGGTGTAGGCGATTCGGTTCACCCTGACCAGGGCACCCTTTTTCAGGCTCGGGGGAGCGGCAGGCGCGGACTCAGCCATCGTCGGGAGGTGGGATCAGCCCAGGTTAGGGCCGCCGGAACCTAACCTCGGCACTGGTTTTCGCTGGAACGGTGGGCATGCGACTGCTTCTGCTCGGATGCACCGGTTTCGTCGGCCGGGAGCTGGTGCCGTTCCTGCTCAACCTCGGCCACCAGCTCACCCTGGTCAGCCGTCGTCCCCGGCCCGACAGCGAGGCGGCCGACCCCCGGCTCATCACCCTCTGCTTCGATCCGTCCGACCCGGCCAGCTGGAACCAGCCGGCGCTGCTGGAGGCCCTGGAAGCGGCCGATGGGGTCGTCAACCTGGCGGGGGAGCCGATCGCCGATCAGCGCTGGACCCCGGCCCACCGCCAGCGCCTGCTCGACAGCCGCATCGGCACCACCACCCAGCTGGTGCGGGCGATGACGGCCCTGGCCACACCGCCCCGGGTGCTGGTGAACGGCTCGGCTGTGGGGTACTACGGCACCAGCCTCGAGGCCGCCTTCACGGAGGCCAGCCCCCCCGGCGACGATTTCCTGGCCCGCCTCTGTGCCCGCTGGGAAGCCGCCACCCAGGTCGCCCCCGAGGCCTGCCGCCTCGTGGTGCTGCGTGTGGGCATCGTGCTCGGCCCCGACGGGGGCGCCCTCGGCAAGATGCTGCCCGTGTTCCGGGCCGGTTTCGGCGGGCCGGTGGGCAGCGGCCAGCAGTGGATGAGCTGGATCCACCGCCACGACCTCTGCCGGCTGATCGTCACCGCCCTGGAGGACGACGCCTACGCCGGCCCCTACAACGCCGTGGCCCCGGAGCCCACCCGCATGGGGATCTTCGCCTCCGGCCTCGGCCGTGCCCTCGGCCGGCCCAGCCTGCTGCCGGTGCCCGGCCCCCTGCTGCAACTGCTGCTCGGCGATGGTGCCGCCGTGGTGCTCGAAGGCCAGCAGGTCCGCCCCGAGCGGCTGCTGGCCCAGGGCTTCCACTTCCAGTACCCGGACCTCAGCGCTGCCCTCGCCGCTGCCACCAGCCCAGCCCGCCGCTGAGCAGGGCCGCCGCCATCAGCAGGCCGATGGCCGGCGTGAACAGGGGCTGCCACAGCCGCTGGAAGAGCTCCAGGGGCCCATCCAGCCGCTGGCCGTGCAGCACCACCGCCACGGCGAAGAACAGGGCCCCGGCCAGCACCAGGAAGACGTCGGCCACCAGCACGACATCGAGAACGCGGCGCACCTGCGCGACGGGGCCGGTGGGGGGAGTGCTCATGCCGGAGGGGTGAGCCGGGAGGGGGAAATCCCCGGGGAGCCCAAACCTAAACTCGACCGTGCTTGGTGTCCCGTGTGCCCCTTTCCCCTGCTCCCAGGATCCTGCTGATCAGCAACGGCCATGGGGAGGATCTCAATGGGGGATTGATCGCCGATGGCCTGCGCCGGTGCGATCCGGGACTGGAACTGGCGGCCCTGCCGATCGTGGGTGCCGGAACGGCCTACGGGCGCCGCGGCATTCCCCTCCTCTACGCGGGCCGCACCCTGCCGTCCGGGGGCATGGTGTACCAGGGCCTGAACCTCTGGAAGGACCTGGCGGCGGGCTGGCTGCAGCAGAGCCTGGCCCAGCTCTGGACCGCCTGGCGCCAGGGCCGCCGCTTCGACCTGGTGGTCAGCATCGGCGACCACGTGCCGCTGATCTTCGCCCTGCTCACCGGACGGCCGACGGTGGTGTTCCTGGTCTCCACCTCCAGCTACTACGAGGGCCGGCTGCGGCTGTCCGCCCTCACCCGCTGGTGCTGCCGGCGGCGGCGGGTACGGGTGGTGCTCACGCGCGATGCCTTCACCGCCACCGACCTCCAGGCCCAGGGCCAGGCCAAGGCCCTGTTCCGCGGCTACCCGATCATGGATCTGCCGCAACCGGACCCCGGCCAGGTGGCCCGGCTGCCGGGCACCCGCACCCTGGCGCTGGTCCCCGGCAGCCGCTTCCCGGAGGCCCTCCACAACCTGGTGCTGATGCTGCGGCTCTGCGGCCAGCTGGGCGAACGGGCCGGGGAGGGTCCCTGGCGCTTCCTGGTGGCGGTGGTGGAGAGCCCCCACTGGCGGGACCTGGGACCCCTGGCGGCGGCGGTCGGCTGGCAAATGGACGGCGGCGTGCTCCGCTCCGCCGGCGGTGACCTCGAGGTGCGGCTGCTGCCGGGGGCCCTGCCCTCGATCCTGGCCGCCAGTGACCTGGTGGTGGGCATGGCCGGCACCGCCGTGGAGCAGGCGGTGGGCTTCGGCCTGCCGGTGGTGCAGCTGGTGGGCCGGGGCCCCCAGTTCAGCTATGCCTTCGCCGAATCCCAGATGCGGCTGCTGGGTCCCACGGTCCACACCGTGGGGCGGCGACCGGCCGACACCGGCGATCTGCGGGAGGCCGCCGGCCTGATCCAGCGCCTGCTGGCCGACCCCGACCTGCCCCGGCGCTGCGCCCAGGCCGCCCTGGAGCGGGTGGGCCCGCCGGGGGGCTCCCGGCGCATCGCCGAGACCGTGATCGAGGCCCTGACCCAGGGGCGGCCGGAACTCAGCTGAGCCAGGCCTTCACCTTCTCCAGGGCCTGCCAGCCCGGGCGCCGCTGCAGGCCGTCGGCGATCGAGCCCTGCAGTTCCTCGGCCAGTTCCGGGGCCATCAGCATCACCCGCTTGACCATCTCGATGTGCTCCCGCACCCCCTTGGCGCCGGTTTCCAGCATCGCCACGCTCAGGTTGATGCGCGCCTGGGGATCCTGGGGGTTGAGCTTCACCGCGTTGCGGGCTGAGGGCAGGGCCGCCTGGGGCTGGTCGAGCAGCAGCTGCAGCCAGGCCAGACAGGTCCAGCCCGCCGACTGGCGCGGCTCCTGGGCCGTGATCTGCAGGAACTCGTCGATCAGCTCCTCGGGCGCGGCCCCCTGCTGGTAGCGGGCGATGGCCTGGTCGAAGCGGGACTCCTGCGGGGCCGTCATGGCGGCGGGGGGGGGGGGGGGATGGGGATCGTCAGACTCCCATGCCACGGGACCGGCCCGCCATGACCGGCCAGGGCTCAGACGGCGAAGGAGCTGCCGCAGCCGCAGGTCTGGGAGGCGTTGGGGTTGGTGAAGTTGAAACCGCCGCCGATCAGGGCCGAGGAGAAATCCAGCTGCATGCCGTAGATGTACAGCAGGCTCTTGGGGTCGCACACCACCCGGAAGCTGGGGGCGCCGGCGGGTTCGTAGGTGTAGGTCTCGTCGTCGGGAAGGATCTCCGCTCCGTCGATGAAATCCATCGTGTAGCTCATGCCGCTGCAGCCGCCGGAGCGCACACCCACTCGCAGCACCTTCTCGCCCCCCTGGGACGCCATCAGGGTGCCCAGCTGACGCATGGCCGGCTCGGTGATCAGGATGCCCTTGCCATCGACACCGGTGTGGGTGACGGCCGCTTCGGCTGCCATGGTGGCGGTCGCGGTGGCTGCCGGGCTGGAGGCGGGGGTCTGGGTGGAGCTGCTCATCGTGCGCTGGGGGGTCGGATGGGGGGAATCGGGCCGCCGGACGACGCGGTGAACGACCACTCTATGGAGATCCCTCCCCCGTGGGTAGGCTCCGGTCCATAGAGTCAGGACCTTCACGGGAATCCAAGGGTGCGGGTCGCCATCGTGGGTGCGGGTCTGGCCGGTCTGAGCGCGGCCGTCGATCTGGTCGACGCCGGTCACACGGTCGATCTGTATGAATCCCGCCCCTTCATGGGAGGCAAGGTGGGCAGCTGGGAGGACCCGGACGGCAACCACATCGAGATGGGGCTGCACGTCTTCTTCTTCAACTACGCCAACCTCTTCGCCCTGATGCGCAAGGTGGGGGCCATCGACAATCTCCTGCCCAAGGAGCACTGGCACCTGTTCGTCAACCGCGGCGGCGACCTGCGGGCCCTGGACTTCCGTTTTCCCGTCGGGGCCCCCTTCAACGGCCTCAAGGCCTTCTTCACCACCCCCCAGCTCGACTGGATCGACAAGCTGCGCAATGCCCTCGCCCTGGGGACGAGCCCGATCGTCCGGGGGCTGGTGGATTACGAGGGGGCGATGAAGGTGATCCGCTCCCTCGATGCCATCAGCTTCCAGCAGTGGTTCCTCAGCCATGGCGGCAGCCCCCGCAGCATTCAGAGGATGTGGAACCCGATCGCCTACGCGCTCGGCTTCATCGACTGCGAGGCCATCTCGGCCCGCTGCATGCTCACCATTTTCATGATGTTCGCCTCCAGGACGGAGGCCTCCAAGCTCAACCTGCTCAAGGGATCCCCCCACCGCTGGCTGACCGGCCCGATCCTCGACTACATCCAGGCCCGTGGCGGCCGCCTGCACCTGCGCCACCGGGTCAGTGAGGTGCGCCATGAGGAGCGCAACGGCCAGACCGTCGTCACCTCCCTGGTGCTGGGCACTCCCGACGGCGAGAAGCGGGTGGAGGCCGATGCCTACCTGGCCGCCTGCGATGTGCCGGGAGCCCAGCGGCTGTTGCCCCAGGCCTGGCGCCGGTTCCCCGAGTTCGCCGCCATCGACCGGCTCGAGACGGTGCCGGTGGCCACCGTCCAGCTGCGCTACGACGGCTGGGTGACCGAACTCGGTGACGGCGCCGTCCCCGAGGCCCGCCGGGCCGACCTGGGTCGCCCGGCGGGCCTCGACAACCTTCTGTACACGGCCGATGCCGACTTCAGCTGTTTCGCCGACCTGGCCCTGACCAGCCCGGCCGACTACCGGCGGGAGGGCCTGGGTTCCCTGCTGCAGTGCGTGCTCACCCCCGGTGATCCCTGGATCCCCAAGAAGACGGAGGAGATCGTCGCCCACACCGACCGCCAGGTGCGCGAGCTGTTCCCCTCCGCCGCCGGCCTGCAGCTCGTCTGGAGCAACGTGGTGAAACTGGCCCAGTCCCTCTACCGGGAAGCGCCCGGGATGGAGCCGTTCCGCCCCTCCCAGCGCACCCCCGTGGCCAACTTCTTCCTGGCCGGGAGCTACACCCGCCAGGACTACATCGACTCGATGGAGGGGGCCACCATGAGCGGACGGCTGGCGGCTGCCGCCATCCTGGATCAGCCGGTGGCGCTGGCCACCTGCGCCGCGGTGGCCTAGGAGCACAACCATGGGGAAATGGCTCGAGCACAGTGTCACCACCGAGATCCAGGCCCCGGTGGCCCGGGTCTGGGAGGTGTGGAGCGATCTGGAGGCCATGCCCCGCTGGATGCGCTGGATCGAGTCGGTCGTCACCCTCGACGATCCGGATCTGACGGACTGGACCCTGGCGGCCCAGGGGTTCCGTTTCCACTGGAAGGCCCGGATCACCGAACGGGTCGACTGCCAGAGGCTGCACTGGGAATCGGTGGGTGGCCTGCCCACCAGGGGCGCCGTCCGCTTCTATCCCCTCGGGCCCGACCTCACGGCGGTGAAGCTCACCGTCAGCTATGAACTGCCCGGTGCGCTTGCACCCCTGATGGAACCCACCATCATGGGAGGCATTGTCACCAAAGAACTGCAGGCCAACCTTGATCGATTTCGCGACCTGGTGGAGAAGGGCTGACGGACCGCTCAACGGGCGCCTCGCGCTCGGTGCCCTCACCGGGCTGATGCTGACCGGATGCGGTGCGTCCCCAACGGCGGAAGCGCCGCCGGCGCCGGCGCCCCCCCCGCCCGGCCGCCCCCACGGCGTCCTCCGGCGCCGTCCCCGAGGGCCTCACCCCCCTGCCCACCTCCCAGCAGGTGGTGAATGCCTTCCGCATGGGTCGGCAGGATCCCTTCGGATCGCTGGTGCCGGAGCTGGTTCCCGGGGCGGCGACCGCTGTCAGTGCGGCAGCTGCCGCCACCCCACCGGCCTTCCTGAAGGATTTTCGCGTCACCGGCGTGATCGACAGCGGCGGCCAGAGCGAAGCGGTGGTGACCTACAAGCAGCTCAGCGGCAGCCTGCGCCCCGGCGACCGGGGTGGCCGCAACACCGACCTGCTGCCCTCCGGCTGGAGTGTGGCCTCCGTGGATGTACCCAACGGACGCGTGGTGCTGCAGAGCGGCAGTCGCCGGGTCAAGGTCGAGCTCTGAGGGCCCGGCTGCAGGCCTCCACCAGGCCCTCCAGGTCGTGGGGGTCCGCCTCCTCGTCCACCCGGCCGAGCCGCTCCCGGCAGCGGCGGCTGGTCTGCGGGCCGATGGAGACCACCTGCACCCCCTCCAGCCGCTCGAGCCAGGTCTCGCCGAAGCTGCCGGCCAGCAGCCGGGCGGTGTGGTCCACCGTCTTGCCGCTGCTGAAGGTGATGGCATCCAGCCCGCGCCGCTCCAGGGCCTGCAGGGCCCCACTGGGGAGTCCGTCCGGACAGCGGGTCTCGTAGGCGGCCACCTCCACCACCCGGGCGCCGGCCGCGGCAAAGGCCTCCGCGAGCACCGCGCGCCCGCCGCTCTGCACCCGCGGCAGCAGCAGCCGCTGCCCCCAGCCCGATACCGGAAAGTGCTCGATCAGGCTGTCGGCCACGAAGGCCGGGGGCACGAAATCGGCGGGGGCCCCCAGGGCCTCCAGGGCCTCGGCGGTCTTGCGTCCCACCGCCGCCAGCCGCACCCCCCGGGGCCGTCCGGCCAGGCTGCTTCCCCGGCGGACCAGCCGCTGCTCCACGGCGTCCACCCCGTTGGCGCTCGAGAAGAGGATCCAGTGGAACTGATCCAGTTCCGCCAGGGCATCGTCGAGGGGCCCCCAGAGATCGGGGGGGCCGATCACCAGGGCCGGCAGGTCGATGACGCTCGCCCCGGCCTGCTCGAACAGCTGGCGGGCGGCACCCAGCTGGGTTTCGGCCCGGGTCACGGCGACCGTGCGGCCCGCCAGCGGCAACGTCTTGTCCATCAGGCGTCCAGGCGCACAAGGGCGCCGGCCCGGTGGGCCAGCTCCCGGGCCTGCTGCGGTTCCCCCTGGGCCTCCAGCAGGGCGATCGCCCGGCGGAAGCCGTCCCGGGCGCCGGGAATGTCGCCGGCCAGCAGCAGGGCCGCCGCCAGGTTGCGCTGGGCATCGGCGTGCTCCGGGGCCAGGCCCAGGGCCCGGCGGTAGGCCTCGATGGCCTCCACCAGACGGCCCCGCTGGCGTTCGATCAGCCCCAGGTTGAACCAGGCCAGGGGCAGCTCCGGGCAGAGGTCGGTGACCGTTGCCGTCAGGGCTGCCGCCTCCTCCAGCTCCCCCTGGCGCAGCAGCAGGGCCCCGAGGTTGAGCCGGGCTCCCACGCTGAGCCGTCCATCCAGGGGCAGGGCCAGGGCCTGACGGTAGAGGGCGGCGGCGGCGGCCGGTTCGTCCGGGCCGCGGGCGATGGCGAGGTGGAGCAGCAGTTCGTAGCGCTCGGCGTGGTCGTCGGCTCCGACACGGGCCAGGCCCTCCTCCAGCAGGGCAAGGCCCCGGCGGCGCTGGCCCTGGCTCACCTCCAGGGCCCCCAGCTTGGCGCTGGCGTAGGGATCCCCCGGCCGGGCGGCCAGCTCCGCCTCCATGGCTGCGCGCAGGCGGGCGGCCTTGTCGCGCTGGGCCACCAGCTCGGGGCGGTACCCCTCGTGCACCAGGGCCGGCTCCAGGCAGGTCACCACCTGCCAGTCGGGCTCCTGCCCCAGCAGCATTTCCACGCTGTCGTCGACCATGGAGTGGTAGCGACGGCTCCAGCGGATCGCCGGATGGCGGCGGAACAGGCGGCTGACGCTGGAATAGGGCGACTGGGCGGCCCCCAGCTCCTGGCGCAGCAGGTTGACCACCAGCACCCTGGGCTGCCCCATCAGGTCGCGCAGGGGTGAGCGGGCTTCGGGCCGCAGCCATTCATCCGCATCCAGCACCAGCACCCAGTCGCCCGTCACCAGATCCAGGGCGTGGTTGCGGGCGGGCGCGAAGTCCCCCGGCCAGTCCAGGTGGTGGACGCTGGCGCCGCAGGCGGCGGCGATCTCAGGGGTGCCGTCGTCTGAGCCGGTGTCCACCACCACCATCTCGTCGACGAAGCCCGCCACCGAAGCCAGGCAGCGCTCCAGTCGCTCGGCCTCGTTGCGCACGATCATCGACAGGCTCAGCATCGGACGCTGCGGGGCAGGACGGTCGTGCCAGGAGGCTAGGTGTCGGTGGGGGCTCAGTCGGTGAAGTCCACCGCAGCGGCGGCCCCGGGGGCAGGGGCGGCGGCGGTCCCCCCCTGCGGTCCGAAGCCGAGGCGGCCCAGGAGTTCGCCCTGGGCCAGGGCCATCTGCCCCGGCGACCAGGCGGCCGGCACCGCCGGATCCAGAAGGGAGGCCAGGGACTCCCAGGCATAGGGGCTGCCGTAGACGGCCAGGCCCGCCAGCCGGCCGGCGGCCTGGAGCTGGCGGATCACCGCCGGCCAGGGATCCGGGCCGTCGGCCCGGCCGCGGAACGGGTTGCCGCGGACAAACAGTTGCAGCAGCACCGGCCCCTCGCCCAGCCGCTCCAGGGCCAGGGGGGCCTCCCCGTCCCCGCTCCAGGGGGAGGGGCCCTGGCCGTCGATCAGGCAGGTTCGCCATCCGGCGGCCGCCGGCAGGGCCAGGGCCGGGGCGCCCGCCGTCAGGAAGGGGCAGGCCAGGCTGTTGTCGAGGCGGATCAGGTTCACCCCGGGGCCGCCGGGCACCGGGCCCCGCCCCCGCGACACCAGGCTGCGCCGCACCAGCTCCAGGGCCAGCGCCCGGTCGGCGGGGGCGGGGCCGTTGCTGAGGCCGCC
>NZ_JAGQBM010000056.1:0-23085 GCF_024345635.1 Cyanobium sp. Lug-B | reverse complement strand
CTCGCGGCGCGTCGCCTCCCGGCGACTCAGAAAACTTACAACACCGTCGGCTCGCGCCTCTCGATCCCGTAAGCCTGCTCCCCGCTCGAGCTCTCGCTCTCTGGGGCGCAGTCCAAAATCATATCACGTGCTTCGTGGGCTCCTGGCTCTCCAGGGCCTCCGCCCACGGCATGAACCGTTCCAGCGTCTCCTGCCGGTTGGCCACCAGCACCGGGAAGTCCGTCAGGGCCAGGTCCTGGCCCGGCTGCAGCCCCAGGGGGCTCGCCCCCAGCCAGCGCAGGGGACAGCCCAGCTCTTCGAGCACCAGCCAGGCGGCCGCCAGGTCCCAGATCTTCGGGGTGGCCTCCAGGGCGGCCATCGTCTGGCCCATGGCCACCGACACCAGATTGAGGCTGGCGACGCCCAGCAGCCGGATCTTGCCGGGGAACGGGCGGTGGGGCAGCTTCTGGAGCACCCGGATCGAGCGGCTGCAGAGCGACGCGCAACCGGCGTTGTGGAGCTGCAGGGCAGGCGGCGGAATGGGCTTGCCATTGCGCCAGGCCCCTTGCCCCCGGATGGCGACGATCCGCTGACGCAGGGGCGGCACATCGAGGATCGCCAGAACCGGCACACCGGCCTCGAAGCGGGCCATGGAAATCGCCCAGTAGGGGATGCCGGCGGCGAAGTTGGTGGTGCCATCAAGGGGATCCACCACCCAGTAGGCCGGCGTGGCGGGCACCTGCTGGCGGCCCTCCTCACTCAGGACCCCCTCGCCGGGGAACAGCTCGGCCAGTCCCTCCACCAGGGTGGCGTCGCTCCAGCGATCACAGGCCGTGATGAAGGACCCATCCGCCTTCAGATCCGGCTGGCTGTGGCCGAAGTCGGCCCGCTGGCGCTCGGCGACCCGGTCGAGCAGGGATTCCAGACGGGAATCGAGGGGGCGCGGGGTGGGGACCTTCATCCCATTTCCATCTCCAGAACCTGGCTCAGGCTGCGGGAGGTGTCCTCCCGGAACTGGCGCACGTTGACATAGCCGAGGAGCAGCAGGGCCGCCAGGGCCACCAGCAGCTCGACGCCCAGCACCAGGGCGAAGGGTCCGTAGGGCCCATCCCCCAGCGGCAGGGAACGGCCGATGTCGTACAGGCCGCCGCCGAGGAGCTTGCCGATCGCCCGCGAGAGGGCCTGGGCCAGACCCCAGACGCCGACGAAGGTGCCCGCGGCCTGGGGAAGGGTGAGGTCGAGCATCAGGCAGAGGGCGCTGTTGGTGCCGATGCCGGCCGCCAGCCCGAACAGCACCATCACGGCCTGCAGGAAGGGGATCCGGGCCGTCAGGCCCGCCACCAGCAGCAGCAGCAGGGACAGGGCGATCAGCTGGCAGCCGAGGCGGGCGGTGGCCATCTTCCCGAGCCGGGGTACCACCCAGAGTCCTGCAACCAGCAGGCCCACCAGGGTGCCGACCCCCCAGAAGGCGTTGAGCTGGGCGGTGGCGGCGATCGGCATGGCGAACACCTGGGCGCCGTAGCTCTCGAGCACCGGATCCTGCAGGAACAGGGCCAGGGTGAACAAAATCAGGAAAGAGAAGAAGATCAGCACCTGACGGCTGGAGGTGATCAGGGTCCAGGACTGGCGCAGGCCGATGGCATCCTCGCGCGGCACCACCGTCCCGTCGCTGCGTTCCCGCAGGGGGGATTCCATGCCCCAAGTGGCGACCACCGTGAGCAGCATCACCACACCGGCCACGGACGCCATGAAGCGGGAGAGGGTCGCCTCGAGCACCAACGGATCGCTGACCCCGTCCAGGGAGCGCAGGCTCACGCCGATGGCCACGGCGCCGATGACGATGCCGACCGTGAGCATGCACCAGATGATGCTCACCGCCCGGGGCCGCTCCTGTTCGCTGGTGCGGTCGATCACCAGGGCCAGGTAGGGGGTGGTGGCCAGGGAGACCGCCAGGCCGTAAAGGGCGAACAGGCCGCAGAGGGCGGCGATGCCGAGGGCAAGGCCGGGCTGGCTGCCGTCCTGCAGCAGGCGCCCCACCTGGAAGATCAGCGGCACCGACAGCACGGCCAGCAGACAGAAGGCCGCCGTGCCGAGCAGCACGTAGGGGACCCGGTGGCGGGAGGCCAGGGGGTGAGCATCGGAGATCTGGCCGAACAGCACCCGGGAGGGGGCCACGAACTGCTCGAAAGCCAGGGCCCCGCCCACCAGAAGTCCGGGGAAGCCCAGCTCACTGAGCATGATCCGGTTGAGCAGACCCGAAAAGATCACGGCCAGGCAGCCCAGGCAACCCTGGAAAAGACCCAGGCGCACCGTGGCGGGAAGGGTCAGGCCGGGGCGGAGGGGTGATGACAACGGGCGTCAGGACCCCGGCGGCATCGCCTCGGATCCGGTGGGGCTGCCGGCCCGGCAGGCCGGGATCAGGGGCTGGGGCTCCACGGGGATCTCGGAGGTGCCGGCCGCCCTCGGGCTGGTGGCCGGCAGGGCCTGGCGCTGGCAGAGGCCGACCTGGTCGAGGCCGGTGAAGCGCCGCAGCCGGGCCAGGGCCTTGTTGTAGTCGGAGATGGCCGTCGACCAGCGCACCTCGGCCTGGGTGAGGTCGCGCTGGGTGTCGACCACCTCCCGCTGGGTGGTGACGCCGGCCTGGAAGCGCAGGCGGGCCAGCCGCAGGGATTCCCTGGTGGAGATCACCTCGCGGGAGGTGGTGGTGATGTTGCGGTTGTTCTTCTCCAGTTCGTAGAAGTTCGTTTCCACCTGCTGGCGGATCGCGTCCCGCTGCTGGGCGAACTGGAAGGAGTTCTCCTGGGCCACCTGCTTCTGGCGGCGGTAGTTGGCCCGGGCGGCACCGCCGTCGAAGAGGGTCCAGCTGAGGTTCAGGCCCACCGTGTTCTCCACCGACCAGCCCTCGTTGCCGAAGTTGACCCCCGGGGTGCTGCGGTTGGCGAACTGCACGCCCCTGGTGCGACCGCCGGTGAGGCTGTAGGCGATGTTCAGGAAGGGCTGGGCCGCGCCCAGGGCCGCATTGGCCTCGCTGTTGGCGATCGAGATGTTGAGCAGGACGTTGTCGAGTTCCTCGCGGAAGGCGTAGGCGGCGATGATGCTCTCCTGCAGCGACGGCAGCCAGGAACCCACCACCCGCGAGGGCTCCTTCGAGGTGGGGGTGACGTCCTGGGGCAGGTCGAGCAGGGCGGCGAGGGCACGGCGGGCGATGGCCTGGTCGGACAGACCCTGGGTGAGCACCTGCTGGTCGCGGGCCAGCTGGGTTTCGGCCTCCAGCACCTCCAGCTTGGTGGCGACGCCGGCCTGGAATCGGGCCTTGGCGTCCCGCAGGCTCACCAGGGAGGAGCGCACCGACTCCTGGCCGATGCGGACCGTTTCGTCGGAGACCTGGAGATCGAAGAAGGCTTCGGCCGCCTCCAGGCGCCGCGCCCGCAGGCCGATCAGATACTGGTTCTTGGCCTGTTCGAAGCGGTCGCGGGCGGCGGCGATCTGCGGCGTGCGGGTGGGGTTGATGAGGGCCCAGCTGGCCTGGAGCACCGCCGACATCCGCCAGATGCTGGTGATCGTGTTGCCGGGCTGCTGGCCGGTGCCGGTGAAGGCGCTGCTGAACTGCTCGCCGCCGGTGTAGGTGGGCAGGCTGTTGGCGTTCAGCTGGATCGTGGGGTACCAGAGGGCGATCTGGGCCCGCAGGGCCGACTGGGCCTGCTCCACCTGGCTGGCGATCGCCTTGAGCTCGGGGTTGTTGACCTCGACCAGGGTTTCCACATCAGCCAGGCCGAGGGGGCGCAGCTCGCGGATGCGCACCTGGGACGGCTTGACCGGCAGGGCCAGCGGGTTGGGGGCCACCAGATCCTGCAGACCCGGGGGCAGTTCCTTGGCGGCCGGCGCCAGCACGGTGGGGTTGGACTTGGGCCTGGGACCCTTGACCTCAGGGGCCAGCGGCAGGGCCGGGGGGGCCGGAAGGCTCGGGGCGGCGGGGGCTGGGGCGGACTCGGCCCGCACCGGCGGCGCCTGGAGGCCGAACGACGGGAGCACCACCAGTGCCGCAAGCAGGAGTGGTTGGCGCCTCACGTTGGACCGTTCGCTTCAGCCAGAGCTTAAGCATCTCCCCGTGGGGTGCCGAGGCAGGCGGCCACCAGATCGTCCGCACCCCCCAGCAAGCGAACCGGCACAGGCAGTTGTCGGCGCAGGTCGGCGAGGGTGGTGTCGTCGAGAAACACCTCCTCCCCCTCCCGCAGCATCACCCGCGGCAGCAGCAGTTCCTGGCCCAGGTCCCGGCCGCGGAGGCCCTCGATCAGGTCGGAACCGGTGAGCAGCCCCGTGACCACCTGCTCCTGGCCCCAGTAGGGGCTGGGCAGGCCATGGAGGATCAGCTCCAGCCCCTCGACGCGGTTGAGGCGCTCCACCACCGGCTGCAGGGCCTCGGCGACGAGGCGACCGACCACCCAGCTGCAGCGGCGCGGGGTGGCGATCCGGGCGGGGAGGTGCCGGGTGGCCCCCTCCAGATCCTCCAGGAAGGCGCGGATGCTGCCGACCCCGTTCTCCTGCTGGGGCAGATCCTCGTAGCTGGCCCGCGGCGGCAGGGGCAGGCCGGCGATCAGGAACCACTCATCGGAGAGCCAGGCGAAGCGGCTGCCGGTGCTGGCCTGGAAGGTGGGCTGGAGGCGCTCGACCCGGGCGATCACCTCGCAGGCCCCCTCCCGGTCGACGGGCCGGAGGGCATCGCCGGCCGGGCGGAAGCGCGTCAGACCCACCGGCACCACCGCGGTCGAAAGAACGGCGGGCCAGGGTCCGGTGGCGAACCGGGCCAGGTCGGTGAGGGTGCGCTCCAGGGCCTCGCCGTCGTTCAGCCCCGGACAGACCACCACCTGGGCGTGGATCTGGAGGCGCCGCTCGGCGAACCAGGCCAGCTGCTCCAGCAGCAGGGCGGCCCGGGGGTTGACCAGCAGACGGCTGCGCAGCTCCGGATCGGTGGCATGGACCGAGACGAACAGGGGCGAGAGGCGCTGCTCCTCGATCCGGCTCCAGTCGGCGGCCGTGAGGTTGGTGAGGGTGAGGTAGGAGCCGTAGAGGAAGCTGAGCCGGTAGTCGTCGTCCTTGAGGTAGAGGCTGTCGCGGCGCCCCGGTGGCTGCTGGTCGATGAAGCAGAAGGGGCAGTGGTTGTTGCACTGGCGCAGCCCGTCGAACAGGGCCTCGCTGAAGCCCAGCCCCAGCCCCTCGTCCAGGTCCTTCTCCAGCTCCACCACGTGCAGGGTGCCGTCCGGGTCCTCCACCTCGAGCACCAGCTCCTCCTCCCCCTGCAGCACCTGGACGTCGATCAGGTCCCGCGGGCGGATGCCGTTGATGCTGCGCAGGCGGTCACCCGGCTGGAAGCCCAGCTCCTCGGCGATCGAACCCGGCTCCACCGTGGCCACCACGGCAGGGCGGGGCTGGGTGACGGGCCCGGCGAGGACGGTGGGCCCGGCGAGGGCAGAGGAGGGCTCCTTCCACACGGGAGGTGACGGCGGGGCGAGGGGGACGTTGGCCCCAGTGTGACGGCCCCCGCCCCTTCAGGGGGTGGCCCCCTCCAGCCCCCGGAACCCCAGCAGGATGACCAGGCCGAACAGCAGCCGGTAGGCCACGAAGATCCAGGTGCTGTTCTGCTGCAGGAAGCGCAGCAGCCAGGCGATCGCCAGCCAGGAGACCACCGCCGCGGCGGCGATGCCCACCAGCATCGGAATCACGCCACCGGTCTCGACCGAGCCGAAGGCCGCCCTGAGCTCCACCAGCCCTGCCAGGGTGATGGCGGGGATGCCCAGCAGGAACGAGAAGCGCGCCGCGTCGGCGCGCTGCCAGCCATCGAACAGCGACGCCGTCAGGGTGCTGCCCGAGCGGGAGACGCCGGGGATCAGGGCCAGGGCCTGGGCCAGCCCCACCAGCAGGCCGTCGCGGGGGCTAACGGCCTCCAGCTGCCGGCGGCGGCGACCCACCAGCTCGGCCAGCGCCAGCAGCAGGGCCATCACGATCGAGACGATGGCGATCGACGTCAGGCTGCGCAGCGGGGAGGTCTCGTAGCCGGGCAGCAGCACCTTGATCGCGAGGCCCGCCAGCAGGATCGGCACGGTGCCCAGCACGATCGCCACCCCCAGGCGGGCCGGCGGGTCGTTCCACTGGCCATGGCGGAAGGCCCGGGCCACCCCGGCGCTCACCTCGGCCAGATCCTTGCGGAAGTAGCCGAGCACGGCGGCGATGCTGCCGAGCTGGATCACGGCCGTGAAGGCCACCCCGGGATCGCCCCAGCCCAGCAGGACCGGCACCACCTTGAGATGGGCCGTGCTGCTGATCGGCAGGAACTCCGTCAGCCCCTGGACGACCCCCAGAACGAAGGCGTGCCAGCAGGCCTCGGCCAGGGGCAGGGCGGCGGCCGTGGCGACCAGCGGCATGGGGGAAGCCGATACTGCGGGTGACCCTATGGCCGGACGGGTCACGGGAGCACCCCTCCACCCCCTTAAGGTTGCACAACTTTCTTCACAACCAGGTGCTCGGGGTTCCGCCCACCCTTACCTCCCGTTCCGAGGTCCCGCCGGGCCTGCGGCTCGGTGCCGTCCCGGCCGCCTGGGTCCTGCCCCTGGCGGCTGCCCTGCTGGTCACCGTGCCCGTGTTCCTGCAGGCCCCCTGGGTGCGCGCCGCACCGACGGCCGCGACCCTGTTCACGCTCCCGTTGATGGGCCTCGCCCTGCTGCTGGAGCGCCGGGGCCAGGGGCTGTGGCAGCCGCTGGGGGTGGTCCTGGTGGGCTTCAGCGGCAGCTGGCTGGGGGGCTGCCTGTTCTGGGGCTGGTTCCGGCTCCACCCGGTGATGCATCTGCCGCTCGAGGCCTTCGCCCTGCCCCTGGCGGTGGCGGGCCTCGGTGGCCGCTGGCGCCTGGCGGGTGCGTTCTACCTAGGCTCGCTGCTCGGCACCGCCAGCACCGATGGGGTGATGGCGGCCGCCGGCCTCATGGACCTCTGGCCCCGGGTGCTGCAAGCGCCCCTGAGCGAGGCCCCGGTTCTTCTCCAGGGCGCCGCCCTGCAGGTGCTGCAGCCCTGGCCCCTGTCCCTGGTCGGCCTGGCGGCGGGCCTGCTGGTGCTCCTCTGCCGTCGCCTCTGGACGCTGGGTGGGCCCTGGCGGGTGGCCGCCGCGGCCGTGGGCACCACCCTCGCCGTCGATGCCCTCTTCCTCGGGGCGGCCCTGCTGGCCCCCCACCTCAGCGGCCTGATCTGAAGAACTGCAAAAGCGGAGCCGCCGGCGCCGGGAGACCTGGGGGCTTTCTGTAACGTTGCACGGGTGGTCTGCGGATCACCGCCCTGGCCCTGCCAGGGTCCCCTGGTTCTATCCCCCTAAGGAGTGTCGTGATGAAGCGGCTGCTTGCCTGGTTGATGAGTGGTGTGGTCCTGGCCGGTCTGCTCGTGACCCTGCTTCTGCCCGGTGCCGCCTTCGCCGCGGAGCGCCGCAACGAGATCGACGACAAGCTCGCCGAGAGCGTCGGCAAGGTGGATCTCAACAACGCTTCGGTGCGCCGGTTCCAGCAGTACCCCGGCATGTATCCGACCCTGGCCGGCAAGATCGTCCTCGGCGGCCCCTACGACAGCGTCGACGACGTGCTGGACCTCGATCTGACCGACCGTCAGCGGGAGCTGTTCAACAAGTACAAGGACAACTTCACCGTGACCCCCCCGGCGATCGCCCTCAACGAAGGTTTCGATCGCATCAACGACGGCGTGTATCGCTGAGCGCCCGGCGGTCCTTTCCCAACCCCTCCGCAACCGCCGTTCCCACGGCGGTTTTTTTGTGGCCGCCGGCCCGCCGCCGTCCGTCCCATAGGCTCGGCTGCAGAAGGCACGGTGCGAAGGGGTGAACCAGCCGCTTGGATGAGCCGGATCCGCCCATGGCACCCCACTGGGACGTGGTGGTGGTCGGCAGTGGCGCCGCGGGCCTGATGACCTGCCTGGAGCTGCCCCCCCAGCTGCGGGTGCTGCTGCTGAGCAAATCCAGCTCCCCCCCCTCCGCCAGCCGCTGGGCCCAGGGTGGCATCGCCGCGGTGACCGGAGCCGACGACAGCTTCGCCAGCCACATCGCCGACACCCTCAAGGCCGGCGCCGGTCTCTGCGATCCGGCCGCCGTCGAGGTGCTGGTGCGGGAGGCGCCGGCCTGCGTCGAGCGTCTCGTGCAGCTGGGCATGGACTTCGATCGCACCCCCCAGGGCCTCAGCACCACCCTGGAGGCGGCCCACAGCCACCGCCGCGTGCTGCATGCCCAGGACCGCACCGGCGGCGCGCTGGTGGACGCCCTGGAGCGGGAGGTGCGGCGCCGGCCGGGCCTCGAGCAACGCAAGGGTATCCCCGCCCTGCAGCTGTGGGTGGAGAACGGCCAGTGCCTGGGCCTGCAGGTGATCGAAGGCCAGCGGCTGCGCTGGCTGCGGGCTGGAGCCGTGGTGCTGGCCAGCGGCGGCGGCGGCCATCTGTTCGCGCACACCACCAACCCGACCCAGGCCAGCGGCGACGGCGTCGCCATGGCCTGGAGCGCCGGTGCCCTGGTGCGGGACCTGGAGTTCGTGCAGTTCCACCCCACGGCGCTGATGCTGCCGGACGCCCCCCACTTCCTGATCAGCGAGGCGGTGCGCGGCGAGGGGGCCCGGCTGTTCGACGACGCCGGCCGCTCCCCGGTGGCCCGGCTGGAGGGGGGCGATCTGGCGCCGCGGGACCAAGTGAGCCGCGCCCTGGCCCGCTGCATGGCGGAGCAGGGGGTCACCCACCTGTGGCTCGACCTCCGGCCGGTGGGACGCGAACGGCTGGAACGCCAGTTCCCCACCATCCTGCGCCGCTGCCGGGAGCTGGGGCTGGCCCCCGGCGAGGCCCCGATTCCGGTGGCCCCGGCCGCCCACTACTGGATGGGCGGCATCGGCACCGACCTGGAGGCCGCCACCAGCCTGAGGGGTCTCTACGCCGTGGGGGAGGTGGCCAGCACCGGGGTGCACGGGGCCAACCGGCTGGCCAGCAACTCGCTGATGGAATGCCTCGTCTTCGCCCGCCGGCTGCGCCATCTGCAGCCCCAGCCCCTTCCCCCAGCGCCCCTTGACGCCCCCCGCGACGCCCCGGCCCTGAGCGAGGCCGAAGCGCGCTCAGGGCCCGATGAAGCCACCCTGATCAGGGCCATCGCCGACCTGCGCCATCTCTGCTGGCAGGTGGCCGGCGTTGAGCGCCGCGGTGTCGACCTCATCACCGCCCTGCGGCGGGTGCGCAGCGAGCGATCGGGCCATGAACGCTCCCCCCTGCTGCGGCGGGTCCACGACCTGCCCCACGACCAGGAACTGGCGCTGACGCCGGAGCAGAGCCGTCGCCTGCTGCTGCTGCAAGACCTGCGCCAGCGGCTGGTGCTGGCGGAGCTGCTGATGGAGGCCGCCGCCTTCCGGGTCGAGAGCCGCGGCGGCCATCACCGCACCGATGCCCCGGCACCCCAACCGTTCTGGCGGCGCCACACGGTGCAGCAGCGGGGACACTCCCCCTTCACCACCCCGGTGGGGCAGGCCTGAGGCAGGGGCCAGGAGTGAGGGCCCGGCTCAGTTGGCGATCGAGCCCTTGTAGCCGCTCAGGGCGGCGAGCTGGGCAAGGGTCTTCTGGCCGGAATCCAGCTGGCCCTTGATCTCCCAGGTGGGGAAGCCCTGGATGTTCTTGCTGGCGCAGAGGGCGGCCTGGCTGTTGCGGCCGTCGGGAGCGCACTCAATGATCTTGAGCTTGGCGGCGGCCTCCTTGCCGAAGAGCTGCTTCTGGTCGTGGCAGTGGGGGCACCAGTAGGCCGAATACATGACCGCGCCGGTGGCGGTGAGGTGATCGGCGAGGGCGACCGTGGCCGGCGTGCTGGCGGAGGTGACCGGGATCGGCATCCCCGGGCCCGTGGCCGACTCGGGCCTGTTGAGGGAGGTGGCCCAGCCGAGGCCGATCAGGCCGACGGCCAGCACCGTGAGCACGCCCCGGAAGAGCAGGGCACCGGTGTCCTCCCATTCCCCGCCGATCAGGCTGAGCACGAACAGCGTCAGGCTGATGGCGGCCGACATCAGGCAGAAGGTGCAGAAGGCCTTGATCTGGAAGGCCATCACCCCCACCAGCACCAGGCTGAAGATCGCCATGCCGGCGCTGAGCAGGAACAGGCCCCACCAGCTGAGCCCGTTCAAGGAGGTGCGGGCCTCCCCCTTGAGCACCAGCGGCAGCACCGCCATCACCAGCACCGCGCCGTAGGCCAGGAAGCCGAACAGGGAGAGGGGCTGGCCGAAGACACTCCCCCAGGGGCTGTTGAGGACCTTGTCGCAGCCGTCGGCACCGCCGGGGCAGCTGAGGTCGCCGATCACGCCCCAGCGGTTGAGGGTGATCGAGGCGGTGTCGATCACGCCGATGGTGGCCAGAACGGCCATCACCACCCGCGCCCAGCGGCGACCCGGCTCGGGGCGGCGGCGACTCGTGAGGCGACTGGCGAGGCGAGTGGAAGTCACGGGGACCGGCGGATCTCGGTGCGATTCTCGCAGCCGCGGGGACTTGCATAGGGTGGACATCGGCGTTTGCCCCCCGGCCCGGCCCCAGCGGGCCGCAGGCCCGTCCCCCCTTCCTCCCGCAGCACCATGCCCCCCCAGCCCGGCCGAGAACGGCCCACCGTGGCCTTCACCCATCTGGGTTGCGAGAAGAACCGGGTGGACACCGAGCACATGCTCGGCCTGCTGGCCGAGGCGGGCTATGGGGTCAGCGCCGATGAGAGCGACGCCAAGGTGGTGGTGGTCAACACCTGCAGCTTCATCCAGGACGCCCGCGCCGAATCGGTCCGCACCCTGGTGGAACTGGCGGAACAGGGCAAGGAACTGATCATCGCCGGCTGTCTGGCCCAGCACTTCCAGCAGGAACTGCTCGATTCGCTGCCGGAGGCGCGGGCGATCGTCGGCACCGGCGACTACCAGCACATCGTCGAGGTGCTGGAGCGGGTGGAAGCCGGGGAGCGGGTCAACCGCGTGAGTGCGGTGCCCACCTTCGTGGGCGATGAGCACCTGCCCCGCTACCGCACCACCTCCGAGGCAGTGGCCTACCTGAAGGTGGCCGAGGGCTGCGACTACCGCTGCGCCTTCTGCATCATCCCGAAACTGCGGGGCGACCAGCGCTCCCGCCCGATCGAATCGATCGTGGCGGAGGCCCGCCAGCTGGCCGAGCAAGGGGTGAAAGAGCTGATCCTGATCAGCCAGATCACCACCAACTACGGGCTGGACCTCTACGGCAGACCCCGCCTCGACGACCTGCTGCGGGCCCTGGGGGAGGTGGAGATCCCCTGGATCCGGGTCCACTACGCGTACCCCACCGGCCTCACCGAGCCCGTCCTGGCCGCCTACCGGGACGTCCCCAATGTGCTGCCCTACCTGGATCTCCCCCTGCAGCACAGCCACCCGGAGGTGCTGCGGGCCATGAACCGCCCCTGGCAGACCGGTGTCAACGGCGCCCTGCTGCAGCGCATCCGCGACCAGCTGCCCGACGCGGTGCTGCGCACCACCTTCATCGTCGGCTTCCCCGGGGAAACGGAGGAGCACTTCGAGCATCTGCTGGCGTTCGTGGCCGAGCAGCGCTTCGACCATGTGGGCGTCTTCACCTTCTCCCCCGAGGACGGCACAGCCGCCGCCGACCTGCCGGATCCGGTGCCCGCCGAGGTCGCCAGCGAGCGGCGGGACCGGCTGATGGCTCTGCAGCAGCCCATCGCCGCCGAGCGCAACGGCGCCTGGGTGGGCCGGATCGTGGACGTCTTGATCGAGCAGGACAACCCCACCAGCGGCGCGATGCTGGGCCGCTGTGCCCGCTTCGCCCCCGACGTGGACGGGGAGGTGCACGTGAGCCCCGGCGAGGGCGGCCTGTGCGCCGCTCCCGGCACGATGGTGCCGGTGCGGATCACCGCCGCCGACACCTATGACCTGCGCGGCGAGGTGGTGGGGGCCGGCGCCATGGTGAGCGACGCCCTGGCGGCGACGCGGAGCCGGGCTTGAGCCCCGGCGACGGAGGCGGCTGGCTGCAGCGGCACCAGCGCCCCCTGTTCCTGCTCGCCTCCGGCCTGAGCACCACCGGTTCCTTCGCCGGGCTGACGGCCAAGGGCTGGATCCTGATGGCCGGCACCGGCAATCCGCTGCTGCTCGCCCTGCACTTCGCCGCCCTGGCCCTGCCGAGCCTGGTGGTCAGCGGCCGGGCGGGGGTGCTCACGGATCGGCTGGGCTGCGAGCGGGTGCTGATCCGCTCCCAGTGGGGCCTGTTCGCCGGGGCGGCCCTGGGGGCCCTGGCCATTCCCCTGCTCCAGGGGGTGGCCCAGGTGGTGCTGCTGTTGCTGAGCACCCTGGTGGTGGGTGTCTCCAGTTCCTTCGAGCTGACGGCCCGCAGCAAGTACTGCTCGCTGCTGGTGGAACGGCCGGAGCAGGTGGCCCCCTACCTGGCCAGCTTCTCTGTGGTGTTCAACGTCGGCAAGCTGGTGGGCCCTCCCCTGGGGGGCTGGCTGGTGGCGCTCTCCGGGCCCGCCATGGCCCTGGCGATCGATGCGGCCTCCTACCTGCTGCCGATCGCCACCGTGATCTGGCTGCTGCGGCCCCACCGGGAGCTGGAGCAGCGCAGCGCCGGGGGCGCCGGCGCCAGCCTCGGAGCCGCCTGGCGGGGCTGCGGGCCCACCCTGCGCCATGTGCTGCGGTTCACCACCGTGGCCTGTCTGGTCGGCTTCTTCCATCCGGGCCTGGCGCCCCTGATCGCCGCCGAGGTGATCGGGCCATCCCCGCAGGCCCTAGGCCTGTTCACCAGCGTGCTGGCCGCCGGCAGCATCGTCGGCGGGGTGGTACTGCAACGCAACAGTCGCGCCCTGAGCGAACGGCCGGCGCTGCTGCTGGGGGGCTGCGCTGTGGCGGTGGCCCTGGCCCAGCTGGGGATGGCCGCAGCTTCGGGGGGGCCGGCTGCCCTGGCGATGGCGTTGCTGCTGGGCGCCGGCACCGCCGGCCTGCTGGCCGGGTCGAACCTGATCCTGCAGGTGGGGGCGCCGATGGAGCTGCGCGGCCGCATGGCCGGTCTGGGGCAGATCGCCTTTCTCGGCGGCGGCGGCGTGAGCGGGCTGGTGGCCGCCGCCCTGGCGATGACCGTGGGGCTGACGACCACCTTCGCCCTGCTAGGCGGCGTCGGGCTGATGGTGGGGATGCTGGAGCTGGGGCGGAAAGGAGCCCTGCGGCTCAGATCAGCCTGACGCCCTTGAGCACCACGGTGGCCAGGAAGGCGGCGGTCAGCCCGCCACCCACGAGCGCCAGATAGATCACCACACCCACGGCCGCTGCTGCGAAGAACGCCATCATTACAGCAGAGGATCCGCCCCCTTCCGGCCCCAGGCCAGGGGAGAAGGGGGTAAAACCATGGGACATCTACCGAAACCGCCTAGGGTTGCGGCGCAGCGGAACCAGCCCGAGCCCCTGCCGCAGCCGCGCAAACGCCCACGGACGATCCAAACCGGACCATCCACCCCGGACCATCCACCAAGCCCCTGCAGCATGCGCACCCTCTTCATCTATCCCGAGTTCCCGAAGACGTTCTGGAGCTACGAAAAGATCCTCGAGCTGGTCAACCGCAAGGTTCTCCTTCCCCCGCTCGGCATGGTCACCGTGGCGGCCCTGCTGCCCCAGACCTGGGAGATGAAGCTGGTCGACCGCAATGTCCGCGAGGTGACGGAGGCCGAGTGGAACTGGGCGGAACTGGTGGTGATCTCCGGGATGATCGTCCAGAAGGCCGATATGGCGGCCCAGATCGCCAAGGCCAAGCAGCGGGGCCTGCCGGTGGCGGTGGGCGGCCCCTTCGCCAGCTCCACCCCCGACGCCCCTGAGCTGCAGCTGGCCGATTTCAAGGTGCTCGACGAAGGGGAGATCACCCTGCCGATGTTCATCGAGGCGATCGAGCGCGGCGAGCGCCAGGGGCGGTTCAGCGCCGAAGGGGAGAAGCCCGACGTCACCGGCACCCCCATTCCCCGCTTCGACCTGCTTGAGCTGGACGCCTACGACTCGATGTCGGTCCAGTTCTCGCGCGGCTGCCCGTTCCAGTGCGAGTTCTGCGACATCATCGTGCTCTACGGGCGCAAACCGCGCACCAAGACCCCTGACCAGCTGGTGGCGGAGCTCCAGTACCTCTACGACCTCGGTTGGCGCCGCTCGATCTTCCTGGTCGACGACAACTTCATCGGCAACAAGCGCAACGCCAAATTGCTGCTGCCGGAGATCAAGCGCTGGCAGATCGACCACGGCTACCCCTTCAGCTTCGCCACCGAGGCCTCCGTGGACCTCGCCTCCGATGAGGAGATGATGCTGATGATGGCCGAGGCCCGCTTCGACAGCGTCTTCCTCGGCATCGAGACCCCCGACGAGGCCAGTCTCGAGACGGCCCGCAAGCTGCAGAACACGCGCAGCTCCCTGGAGGAATCGGTCGACCGGATCACCTCCTACGGGATCCGGGTGATGGCGGGCTTCATCATCGGCTTCGACGGCGAGAAGCCCGGGGCCGGCGACCGCATCGTCGAGTTCGTCAGCCGCACCGGCATCCCCGCCGCGATGATGGGGATGCTGCAGGCCCTGCCCAACACCGGGCTCTGGCACCGCCTCGAGAAGGAAGGCCGGCTGGTCCAGGAGAAAACCGACGCCAAGGGCGTCAACCAGACCAACCTGCTCAACTTCGTGCCCACCCGGCCGATCCGGCAGATCGCCAACGAGTACGTCGACGCCTTCTGCCGCCTCTACGAGCCCAACGCCTACATCGACCGGGTCACGCACTACTACCTGAAGATGGGACAGCCCCGCTGGCAGCAGTACGTGAAGGCTGCGGCCTTCGGCAAGGCCAGCCTGCCCAGCTGGACCGATTTGCGCGCCCTGCTGATCGTGATCTGGCGTCAGGGACTGAAGCGCGACACCCGCGGACGCTTCTGGCGCTCCCTGTTCACCATCGCCCGCCGCAACCCCAACAACCTGGAGCAGTTCCTGGTCACCCTCGCCCACAACGAGCACTTCCAGGAGTACCGGGGCGTGGTGACCCGTGAGATCCAGGATCAGCTGGCCGCCCTGCCTCCGGAACCGCCCGAGGGTTCGCGCGAAACCACCCGGGAGCTCCAGCCCGCGTAGGTAGGGGGCGCCGGGAGTACGGTCCATTCACTGCATCCATGACGCTGTGATGCAGCGGGGCAGCGATGCAGAAGACCGCCGAAGCGAAGGGCCGGTTCACCCGTGCCTCGGTTCTGGCCATCGTCGCCGGATGCGGCCTGCTGGGCCTGGCCCTGAGCCGCTGGGACCCCCTGGGCCCCCAGTCGATGATCTGCCGCCACCGGGACGACCCCACCGGGCAGATCGACTTCCGCGTCGACGTGGGGCGGGGGGAGGACCGGGTGCGCTTCGCCGACGGCCAGATCCTGCCGGTGAAAAGCTCCCGCGACCGGATCACCTTTCTGGAGAAGGAATCCAACAACTTCCACCTCTCCGACAACGACGGCGATGAGGTGGCCCTGGGCCATGCGCCCACCAGCCAGCCGCTTCCGGGACTCGCGGCCCTGAAGCCCCCGATGGTGCTGCATCCGGATCAGCACCACGACGTGGAGCACCACACCACGATCGACCGTCGCAGCCTCACCTTTCAGGAAAACGCCATGCTGAAAGGGGGCGGGCGCGGGGCCTTGATGATGGACGGCCGCTGCCGTCTCGTCGCCGCCGGCTGAATCGGACCCCGGCGGGCCTGGGCTAGTCCTGCACGTAGGGCAGACCCGCCACGAGGCACTGCTCCGCCTTCTGGAGCTCCCGGCCCAGGTAGAGGGCGTGGTCGAGCCGCGAGAGGGGATGGGGACCGTCTCCCTCGGTCAGGGCGATGCCGAGTTCCTTGGCACTGCGGCCCCGGTACACGGCCCGGGGCGCCCGCGGGTCACCGCCCCGGCAGCTGAGCACCTCACCGGTGTCGGGGTCGGTGGCCAGGCCCCGTTCATCGATGCCGTTGGCAAAGTGCTCGGCCACCAGCTCTCCGGCGGCGGCATCCACCTTGATCAGGAAGTAGCCCGCCGTGTCGAGGTGGATGAAGCGCTGGGAGAGGGCCTCATCCAGGCTCTGGCGGGGGGTCGGGTCGGGGTGCATGGGGGGGATCGTAGGAAGCGGTGAAGGGGAGCTCCGCGTTCATCGCCGTGATCGCCGCGTGCATCTCCCGGTTGGCGCCCGGCAGCCAGTCCCGCAGGATGGCGTCGAAGCGGGGGTCGTACCAGCGGTGCAGGCTGGCCCTGGGCTGGGCCACGAAGCCCCGGCGCCGCTTGTGGCTGCCGCCTGCGCCGGGATCGAAGCTCTCCAGGCCCCGCTCGATCGCCCAGGCGATCGGGGCGTAGTAGCAGACCTCGAAGTGCAGGTTGTCGAGCTCGATGTCGCTGCCCCAGTAGCGGCCCCAGAGGCCGGTGGCATCGTGCACGCAGAGCGACATGGCCAGGGGCTGCATCGGATCGCCCCGGTGGGCGCTGAACAGCACCAGGTGCTGGCGCAGGTCGGTGGCGGCCGCCTGGAAGAAGGATTCGGTGAGGTACTTGCTGCCCCAGGGCCCCCAGCGGCTGCAATGCTGCTCGTAGAAACTGTGCATGCGCTCCAGCAGGCGCGGCGGGATCGCCTCCCCCGCCAGGGGCGTGACGGTCAGGCCCGCCTCAGCCACGGAACGGCGTTCGCGGCGGATGTTGCGGCGCTGGTTGGCATTGAAGCTGGCCAGATAGGCCTCGAAGTCGGCATGGCCCGGGTTGCGCCATTCGCTCTGCTGGTTGATCCACAACGCGCAGCCGGCGGCCTCCGCCAGGGGCTGCCAGTCCGGATCCACATAGAGGAAGTTGCAGCTGAGGATCCCCTGGCGCCGGCAGAAGCCGTCGATCTCGGCCAGCATCCGCTGGGTGAGGGCCGCCCCATCCTCGCCGGGGGCCACATGGAACCGGTAGCCCTGCACCGGGCTCACCGGGCTCATGCCGACGAGCTTGGGGTAGTAGCGCAGCCCGAGCTGGCCGGCGAGCTGGGCGAAGGACTGGTCGAAGACGAATTCTCCGTAGCTGTGGCCCTTCAGGTACAGGGGCGCCAGGGCCACCAGCCGCTCGCCGCGCCAGAGGCCCAGATGGCAGGCCTGCCAGCCCTGGCGGGGCACGATGCTGCCGCTGGCCTCCAGATGGTGCAGCCAGCGCCAGCCGTAGAAGGGACGGTCGATCGCCGTGGTCGTGGCCTCCCCGGCACCACCCACCAGGGCCTGCCACTGGTCTTCCGGGATCTCGCGCGTTGCCTGGTGCCAGCGGACTTGCAGCTCGGCCATGGCCGCTGGCAACGCAGGGGGGACGGGGCAGGCGCAAAACTAACGGTTGATTCCCTGCGACCGAGCGTCCTTCCCCCGCCATGGCCAAGTCCCTGCGGATCCTGATGCTCCTGACGGCCGCCGCGGCGCTGGTGGTGCCTCCGGCCCCCGCCCGGGCCGGACTGCTGCGGCCAGTGCTGATGCTGCTGCGTCCCCAGCTGGAGAACCAGCTGACCAGGGTCTGCGTGGAGACGGTCTCGGCTGGCCGGGCCGACCTGGAGAAGAGCCTGCAGGATCCCTGTCGCAAGCTGGCGGTGCCCACCAGCAAGTGCCTGATCGAGGAGACCGACAACAGTGGCCGCAGCCTGGGGGTGCTCACCGAGATGGTGAGCGGCCGCTTCGGCGATGACAGCGAAGAGGTGGTCAAGCGCTGCCTGGCCAGAATGTTCGGCCTGCCCACCGACAGCCTGCGGGACATGCCGCTGCGGGAGCTGGGCCGGCGTTTCGGCAGCTACGGCCTTCAGGAGGTCACGCCCTGAGCCCCGGGCCGCCGCCAGCGCAGCAGCAGCTCCTCCCCCGGCAGCGCCCGGTGCTCCACCAGCTGCCAGCCCGTGCGGATCCCCGGAGCCACGCAGGCGTCGGCCGGCAGCCAGCCATGGGGCCCGCCCAGCAGGCGGGGGCAGATGGTGAGCTGGAGCTCATCGAGCAGGTCCTCGGCCGCCAGGGCCGCCGCCAGCTGGGCCCCGCCGAGCACGGCAATGCGCCGCTGACCCAGGGCCGCCAGGGCCGCCAGGGCCCGGGGCCAGCCGTCCAGGGGCAGGTGACGCTCGAAGCCCTCGGCGGGGGCGTCGGGGGGCAGCGGGGCGGCCTGCAGCAGCCAGCGCTCCAGGGGCTGGCGAAAGAAGGGCAAAGCGGCAGGCAGCCGGCCGCTGCGGCTCACCGCGATGGCGATCGGCTGGGCACTGCGGCCCTCTGAGCGGCGGGCCGCAAGCAGCCCTGGGCTGTGGATCAGGCAGGTGCTGCCGTGGCGCCGCAGGGTCTCGGCGCCCACCAAGACCGCATCGGCCCAGGCCAGGGCCTGCTCCAGCACCTGCCGGTCGGCGGCACCCCCCAGCTGGGCTGCCCCCCCTTCGGCGGGTGCCAGGCGGCCGTCGAGGCTCACCGCCAGCACAAGCCGCAGCTCGGGCCGGAGGCCGCTCGGTCGGGGATCCGCCGCCGCCGGACTCAAACGGCCGCGAGGGCTTCGAGGGCGGCGGGGACCATCTCCAGCTGGGGGGTCTCGGCGAAGACCTCGGCGGCGTTGTTGGGGCTCTCCTGCAGGCGCACCTTGTGCAGGCGGGCGCCGGTGGCGGCGATGGGGGCGCTGAGCAGGTCGGCGATGTGGAGGGCGATGTTCTCGGCGGTGGGAACGCAGCCGGCGAAGTGCTCCACGTCCTTGTTCAGGAAGGTGTGGTCGAAGGGCTCCACCACCAGGTCGTCCACCAGGCGCTGCAGCTCGGCCAGGTCGCAGACCATGCCGGTGCGGGCATCGATCGGACCCCGCACCGTGACATCGAGCAGGTAGTTGTGGCCGTGGCCGTGGGGGCGGGCGCACTTGCCGTAGATCGCCTCGTTCTCGCTCTGGCTGAGCTCGGGGCGAGCCAGGCGATGGGCCGCGGCGAAGTGGGTGCGGATCGAGAGGAAGGCTTCCATGGGATCGATGGTGGGACCGCAGAGCACGTCGGCCCAGAGGTTGGGGTGTTCGTGGAGGCGCAGGGCCACCAGGGGCAGATGGGGGGCCAGGCGCTGGCGGATCGCCTGCAGCAGGGCCTCGGTGGTGGGCAGCCGGCCCTCGGGGCGGGAGAGGTCGAACTCGGGCCAGACCTCGTTGAGGAAACGGAAGTCGAGCGGCTCGGTCACCTCCCGCCGGATGGCGTGCTTGACGTCGGAGAGGTTGAGCACCATGCCGTCGGCGTCGAGCGGGCCGCCCATCGCCACGGTGAGTTCATAGTTGTGGCCGTGGCCCGGAGCGAGGCTGCAGCGGCCGAAGCGGCGGGTGTTCTCGGCGTCGTCGAGTTCCGGCAGCCGGTAGAGGTGGCTGGCGCTGAAGGTCGCCCGGCGGGTGATCACGCAGGGGCGGCCACGCCCGTGGGCGGCGCGGGTGGGGGAGGGTGCCGCCGGAGGGGCGGTCAACCGGGTTGCGGTCATCGCCGAGGCCCAGGGGACGCCCATCCTAGAAACGGGGTCCGGACCGCCGCCGACCGCACACCCATGGCCCCAGACGATGACGCCCTGCCCCGCCCCTCGCACCGGGACCTGGCCCGCCGTCTCGATGGCCTCAACATCTACCTGGTGGGGATGATGGGGGCCGGCAAGAGCGCCGTGGGACGCCCCCTGGCCGAGGCCCTCGGCTATCGCTTCATCGATGCCGACACCGCCCTGACGGAGGTGGCCGGCCGGCCGATCGCCGAGATCTTCGCCAGCGACGGGGAGGACGCCTTCCGCGCCCTGGAGACCGCCGTGCTCAACGGCATCGCCAGCTGGCATTCCCTGGTGGTGGCCACCGGCGGCGGGGCGGTGACCCGGCCCGAGAACTGGGGTCACATGCGCCAGGGTCTGGTGGTGTGGCTCGACGCCCCGGCGGAGGAGCTGCTTCGCCGTCTGGCGGCCGACCCCACGCCCAGGCCCCTGCTGGACGCTGCCGATCCCGCCGCCCGGCTGGAGGCGCTGCTGCATGACCGCCGGCCCCTCTACGCCCAGGCCGACCTGACGGTGGCCCAGCAGGGGGGTCTCCCGGCGGCGGTGGCCCTGCAGGTGCTGGAGGCCCTGCCCTCGGTGCTGCGCGACCCCACCCCAGCTCCCGCCGAGCCCGTCCGGCTGCAGGACGCCGACGGGCAGGCCCGCCCCTCGCTCAACTGAGCGGCAGGCAGGCGCTCAGGCCGGCGGTTCCAGCCGCACGGCGAACCACTGGATTGCGCAGCCCGGCGCCAGCTCCAGTTCGCAGGCGGTGTCCAGCAGCCGGCCGGCCCGGGCCCCAGGATCGGCCAGGTCGGCCAGATCGGCCGGGGGCTCGGCCAGGGCCGCCAGGTGGCCGGCCAGCCAGTCCAGGGTCTCGGCGGCGCTGAGGATGCTTTCGCCCTTACCGGGCTCCAGCACCACGTAATGGTCGAGCTCCCGCAGCAGCGGATCGGACACGGCCAGAACAACGGCGGCCCCCATCCTGGCGGGTGGTGGTCCGACTCCCGCGGGGATCCTCAGCCCCGACCCACGGCGGCATGCACCCGGTCGCGCCAGGCGAACAGGGGCTCCAGCACGGGGTTGTCGGCGATGCCCTCCACCCCGCGACCCGCCAGGGGGGCGCCGGCGCAGGCCGGGAACTTCAGCAGATAGAGCTGGGCCGCCACGGCGATGTCGGCCAGGGTGAGGCCATCCCCCTCCAGAAAGGGGCGTTCGCTGACCAGCAGGGCGAGCTGCTCGAGGCTGCGGTGCAGCTGCCGCACCTCACAGGGCCCGAGCAGGTCGCGCATCGCCTCGGTGGCGGAGCCGATCAGGCCGCCGGGCAGGGCCCCCACCAGATCCCGCAGGGGCGCCGGGGTGGCCTCGGGAAGCAGGGCGGCGCGCAGCACCGGATCGGTGGCGGCGGCCTGGAGCAGGGCCAGACGGGCGCCGCGGGCCAGGGCGGTGTCGGCCCAGTCCTCCAGCAGCAGCACCCGGGCGCGGGCGACCGGATCGGCCGGCAGCAAGGGCGGCTCCGGATGGCTGGCCTCCAGATGCAGGGCGATGGCCGTGGAATCGGCGATCACCTCGCCCCCATCCACCAGCACCGGCACCTGCCGCTGCCCGGAGAGACGGAACAGCTCCAGCTGCCCCAGGCCGGGGGTCACCTCGATGATGGTGGCCTCGAGTCCCTTGCGGGCCAGGAGCAACCGCACCTTCTCGCAGAAGGCGGAATGTCTGAACTGATGCAGCTCCATGGACCCTCCGGGCCGGCTGGGCGTGGCCCCGGGCGGCAGAGTAGCCAGCATCCGTCCAGGACCGTCGCCGAGGCCATGAAGGACTTCTTCGTCAATGTGACGCGCTATCCGCGCTATCTGATCGCCTTCAGCCTGGGGGTGTTCAACTCGGTGTTCGAGCCCCTGGCCCGGCGCCGCAGCAACCCGGTCACGGCGGTGGCGCTGGTGGGCGCCCTGATCAGCGGACTGGTCAGCCTCACCCTGGTGCTGCGTGCCATGGTGCAGTCGGCACCGCTGTCGTAGTCATGGCCCAGAGCCGACGGGTGGAACGGGTGGCGGCCCTGATCCGCCGCGAGGTGAGCGAGCTGCTGATGAGCGGCATCAAGGACGAGCGGGTCCACCACGGCATGGTCAGCGTCACCAACGTGGAGGTGGCCGGCGACCTGCAGCACTGCCGGATCTTCGTGAGCATCTTCGGCAGCGCCGAGGATCGCGAGGTGGCCATGGCGGGGCTGCAGGCGGCCTCCGCCTACGTGAAGGGGGAGCTGGGCCGGCGCCTCAAGATGCGCCGCACCCCGGAGGTGGTGTTCGTCCTCGACCGGGGTCTGGAGAAGGGCAACACGGTGCTCGGACTGCTGCAGCGCCTGGAGACGGAGCGGCGCGGGCGGGAGGAGCCGCTGGCGGAGGCGGGCGAGGCGGATCCGGCGCCTGACACCGGCAGCGACGCCGACAGCTGATCCCGCCCATGGCTGACCTCCCCGATCCACCCCAGGCCCCCATCACGCCCCAGGCCCTGGATCGGCTGGCCGCCGAGCTGCTGGTGGTGCGCTGCAGCGGCCATCCCGCCGATGGCCAGCGGCGCTACCCCCGCTGGGAGCTGGACAACGCCGACCTGCGACGCCTGCTGGAGCGGGGCGTGGGCGGGGTGATCCTGCTGGGGGGCAGCGCCGCCGAACTGCGGCTGCGCACCCGCCAGCTGGAGGCCTGGGCCGGCGCACCGCTGCTGCTCTGCGCCGATGTGGAGGAGGGGGTGGGCCAGCGTTTCGAGGGGGCCAGCTGGCTGGTGCCGCCCCTGGCCCTGGCCCGGATCCATGCCGAAGATCCTTCCCTGGCAGTCGATCTGGCCCGGCGCTACGGCGCCTGCACGGGCCGGGAGGCCCGCCAGCTGGGGCTCAACTGGGTGCTCGCCCCGGTCTGCGATGTCAACAACAACCCGGCCAACCCGGTGATCAACGTGCGGGCGTGGGGCGAGGACCCGGCCACCGCCGGGGCCCTGGCGGCCGCCTTCTGCCGCGGCGTCCAGGCCGAAGGCGTGCTGGCCTGCGCCAAGCACTTCCCCGGCCACGGCGACACCGCCAGCGACTCCCACCTGGAGCTGCCCCTGATCCCCCATGGCCGCGGGCGCCTGGAGGCGGTGGAGCTGCCGCCCTTCCGGCAGGCCATCGCGGCGGAGGTGGCCGCGGTGATGACCGGCCACCTGCTGCTGCCGGCCTTCGACCCCGACCATCCGGCCACCCTGTCGCGGGCGGTGCTCACTGGGCTGCTGCGCCAGGAGCTCGGTTTCGAGGGGCTGGTCGTCACCGACGCCCTGGTGATGGAGGCGATCGCCGGCCGCTACGGCGCCTCGGAGGCCGCGGTGCTGGCCCTGGAAGCGGGGGCCGACCTGGTGCTGATGCCGGGGGACGCCGACGGGGCGATCGACGCCATCGTGGCGGCGGTGGCCGGCGGCCGGCTGAGCCTGGAGCAACTGCAGGCCAGCCAGCAGCGGCGCCGCCGGGCCCTGGGGCGCTGCCTCGCCGAGCCCGACGCCGACCCCTTGGCCCCCCTGGGCGGCCTCAGCAACGGCCCCGCCCCC